>DBIS01000063.1 GCA_002296975.1 Deltaproteobacteria bacterium UBA796
GGATGGAGGTGCGGGGTCGAGACTTGGATTCTGGCTTCCCTCGGGCAGTTAAAGTCGCACAAGTCGATGTGGGCGCCGCACTGCAAGAGTCCGTTCAGCTCATCGTCGACGCTGTGGTGTCCAGTTTGGAGCATACCCCACCGGATTTGGCCGCAGACATCGCGAATACTGGAATCGTGCTCGTGGGTGGCGTTGCACACCTTGATGGGCTCGACCGCGCCATTGGACATGCCACTGGACTCGCCGTCGTTGTGGCCGAAGACCCGGCCGCTTGCACTGTGCGAGGTGCATCAATGGCGCTTCAAAACAGGAACCTGCTCCAGGCAGCTGCAGGTTAAAACACGACGCCCACCTGAACTTAAGCAGGCGGGCGCGCGTATTTTTGTCTGGATGTTCCCTTAAAGGGCTGTAGAGACAAACTCATCGAGTGCTTTTCTGTTGAGAGCACCAACACGTTGGCCTACGACTTCTCCACCCTTGAACAACAGCAAGGTTGGAATATTGCGGACGCCGAAACGCCCTGCGATGGCTTGGTTGTGGTCAACATCGACCTTGCAGATGGCCAAACGGCCCTTGTATTCGCCAGCCATAACTTCGAGCACGGGTGCAATGGCGCGGCATGGGCCGCACCAGGTGGCCCAAAAGTCAACCAAAACGGGAACGTCGCTGGTGATGACGTCTTTGTCGAAATTGGCGTCGGTGGTGTCGGTGATAAGGTCGCTGGCCATGTGTACTCCCACAATGTGGTCGGGTGAATTTAGAGGACTATTCCGACACGCGGGGTGTCGGGTTCTGCTCGACCCATGTACGATCTTGATTGGGTTTCAGCAACAACCTTTAAAAGGTACCTTCGATATGAGGCTGAGATGGCGGTAGAATTTCACCAATAACGTAGGTTATAACTTTGGAACAGTGGAGTGGACTTGATGCTCTGGCGCAGATGTCAGGGACCTCTGCGGAGCTGCCGCCGATTCGGATAATGTTTCTCGCGCACCGCGTTAGCGCTTCTGGCCACCTGTGGATGACCCGTGGTGTTGAGATTCGCGCCATAGAGGTGTTCGAAGGAGAAATTGTAGGGTGTTCAGGTTTTCGAAACCTGATCGGGGACCTCGAAGGTGAACGGCAATGGTCCATCAGTGATTGGGTTGATCCCCAAGTCTCAGCTGGCACTGCGGCTGAACAAGCGTTGTCGAATGTGGCTGTAGCGCTGTGTGTCGCTGCGCTCTGTGCTCATGATGATGGGGACTGGATGATTCAATTCGTACCCAGCAAGGCCACGCCAACCAATATATCTGCCATACCCCAGTCTCTAGGGCAGTCCATGGCCGTGGCCATTCGCGAGAGCATCGCCGACACGGATGTCAGAAGGTGGCTCGAAGATGCCGCCAATAATGGAATCGTCGCCTACCGTCCCGTAGACTCGCCCATCGCGCGTTGGGGTTTGGATGCCATTGGCCTGCGCTTGCTTGAAGTGGCTGAGTCCAACCCGTCTGTGGGCACGATGTTTGTCGAAATCGGCACAGACGGCTGGGGGCCCTTGGGTGTTTTATGGAAGCTTGGACTGGTTGGGCTCGCAGCACCTAAAATGGAGCCTGAAGAGCGTCGGGAGCCACCGCCGTCAACGGCGTCCGAAGAGCGTCGCCAGCCACCGCCGTCAACGGCGTCTGCGCCCCTAAATCAACCCGATCCAAAGAGCGAGTCTGCGCCTAGAGTGAAGGCAGCTAAAGCCAGGCGTCGGCCAGACAAGGGCCGTGGTGAAAAGCCCTCCTCAGGTGCACCAGCCAAAAAGAAGCGTCGCTTAGATCCGCGCGTTGTGGCGATTCGGAGAAACCCTGCAAATGCAGGTGATCCACAGCGTCAGGAACTGCAACTCAAAGAGGCTCACGATGTACTGAAATCTGTTCGTCCAGAGTTTATCTATCGGCTGAAAAAATCAGAGGACCTCGAGCGCGGCAATATTGAGCGTCGCCATCGCGAGGCTTGTGCCCGTTATCATCCGGACCGGTATCGAAAAGCCAATCAAGGCACCCGTTCATTGGCCGAGGGATGCTTTACTAATCTGGCGGATGCATTCCACAAACTTGAGGAGCCGACCTACCTCGAGGCCCTCCGGGTCCGCCTTGTTGAGCGAGAGACGGGGGTAAAGATTGTGACCGACCAAACCCGTGCGCGGGCCCAGGTGGACCACGCCAAGGCAGAAGTCCTTTTTAAGCAAAAGCGGTTTAGTGATGCTTTGGGCCTGGCGTCAAAAGCCATTGAAGGGAACCCAGAACCATGGCAGTATCGCTATTTGTATTTCCGTGCTGGGTACCGCTCGGGCAGCATGAAGCTCGATGATGTCGCCCGTGGAATATTGGGCCTGCAGGGCATGACCACCATCGAAAAGGCGGACCAGATCAGTGTGCTGGGGGAAATATGCTTGAAAGAAGGAGAGGAGGCGCGTGCCTACAAGTTGTTTAGGCAAGCGGCCAGTCTCGACGACAAGAATGTGGTGGCCATTCGCCGGCTTCGCTTGCGAAACCGTAGAGAGCAAGGCGCTCAGGACACCAAGCCGGGCGGTGGGCTATTTGGTGGATTGTTCCAACGGCGTAAGTGATCGGTTAAGAGGCACGTCCCATGCACACATTTGCTGCAATCATTGCCCTGATGTGTCTGGTTTTACCGCTCGGTGGTGTGGGTTTTGCACACAAACGGGGCCAAAACCCAGGCATAAGCGCACATCCGTTTTGGGTGCCCGCCGGCATTGCCGCGCTATTGACGAGCCTCTCTCTTATTGGCTATCGCGAGGGGGCATGGCCGATGGCGACGGTGCAGGGCGGCTTGCAGACTGTCGCGCTGTGTGTCGCGGGGGGCTGGCTGTTTTTAAGAAACCGTGAACGGATGGAGGCTGCGGGTACAATTTTATTGGCCTTGGTGGGCATGCTCATCACCGCATCCTTGCTCGATCCACCTGTCCGAATCAGCTCAGCGACACAGAGCCCATTCTTTTTGATGCACTTGGGGCTCATTTTTTTGGGGCTCGGTGCTTTTGCCCTCTCCTTTGCGCTCTCGGTGCTTTTTTTGGTTCAACGGAACCGCTTAAAGGCCAAAAAACTAAGCGGAATTCAAACCTTACCGTCGATGGATACACTCGATAGGCTCAACTTTCGTACCCAGGCAACGGGCTTTGTCACCCTGAGTGTGGGTATCGCCATGGGTTTTTTCTTGGCCATAGACATCGAGTCCAGCCGCGGACTGAGTGGTATGACCTTTTGGGGGACGGTGTCGGTTTGGCTGTGGTACGCGGTTGGGCTTCAAACCCGGCTGATGAGCGGCTGGCGCGGTAAAGTCGCGGCAGTGTTTGGGGTGGTTGGGTTTTGTGCCATCAGCTTGATTCTCGGTCTGGCGACCCTGTGGGTTGGGGGCTGGCATGGCATTTAACGACCACCTTATCGCTGTTGGTATTAGCCATCACACCGCAAATGTTGAGGACCGTGAGGCATTTTCAGTGTCGCCGGAGTTGGTTCCAAGTCTGCTTGGCCGGTTGCGAGACGATGGCTTTAGCAGTGAGGCGATTTTGCTTTCCACATGCAACCGTACAGAGCTTTACACGGTGCCAGGTCATCGGGGCGACATGGATCGGCTCGCGCGGTTTTTGGCAGAAAGCGGAGGCGTGACCGACAAGAGTGTCGCCGATAAAATTTATCGAAAACGCGATCAAGACGCACTCCGGCACATTTTTAGAGTGGCTTCTAGTTTGGACTCTCTGGTATTGGGCGAGCCTCAAATCGTGGGCCAAATCAAGGATGCATTCCGCTTGGCCCAGCAAAGCAACACTGCAGGCCCGGTACTGCATCGGGTCATGGACCACGCCATGCGCGTCTCCAAGCAGGTTCGCACAGAGACGGACATTGCAAAAGAGGCCGTGAGCGTTGGTCGGGCGGGGGTTGAGCTTGCTCGTCAGGTCCTCGGAGACCTCAAAGGGCGGTCAGCCTTGCTTGTCGGGGCAGGGGATCACGGAAGGGTCGTGGCCCGTTCATTGATTGGCTATGGTCTCGATGAGTTGATTGTGGCCAACCGTACTTTTGAACGTGCTGCAGCCATGGCTGATGAGTTTAATGGCAGCGCGATTCAACTCGCCGAGGTGGAGCGGTATCTTCCTCGGGTTGATATTGTTTTGTGCAGTACAGCCGCCTCGCGAATCCTGATCACCCGAGATGATGTGGCCACGGGTTTATCCAAGCGGCGAGGGCGGTCCTTGGTGATGATCGACCTGTCAGTTCCGCGAAATATCGACCCTCTGGTGAACGACCTCGACGGTGTATATCGCTTTGATATTGATGATTTAGCGCAGTTCGCTGGTAGAGGTCAAGCTGCGCGCCGTGTGGCTGCAAAGCGCGCGGAAGACATCGTTGAAGAGGCCACTCAGCTACATTGGCGCCAACTCATGGGGCAGCAAGTCAGTCATGGGATCGGCCAGATGGTTCAAGGGGCAGAGCTAATCCGCCAAGCAGAGTTGGACCGCATCCAGGCGATGCTTAAAGCTTTGCCGCCAGACGAGCGGTCGGCGGTCGAGGCCATGACTCGGGCCATCGTTAAGAAAATTCTCCATCGCCCTTTACGCACGGTACGCGATTGGGCTGAATGTGGCGATATCGAAAAAACGGACGCAGTCTTTTTGGCTTTTGGTGCTGAGGAAGAACAAA
>DBIS01000187.1 GCA_002296975.1 Deltaproteobacteria bacterium UBA796
GATCTGCTGGCGCGCGAAATGCGAGTATCCCAGTGCCCGGTTTGGGCTTGGCCTACAAGGGGCGGACCGGGGGACTCGAGATGCTCGAGGAGATTCTTGGCTTGGTTCGTGAGCAGATCCAAACAGGCACGCTGGTTGGTGGTCACCCGCTCAAGCCCAGGCGGCTAATGGCGGTCAAGCGGTCGGGGTGGGGGACGCCTTGGGAGCAAGCTTTACTCCTAAGTCGTTATTTGGACCAAATCGGCTTGGAATCTCAGGCTTTTCCGGTGCGCCCCACAACGACTGGCGCTGGGCTGACGGGGGCTCCAGATGGATATACAGCCGCCGTCGTACGGGCGACAGAAGCTGACAAAATCGTGTGGATGGAGCCCAGTTGTGCTGAGTGTGCCGTGGGGGAGTTGAGTGCGGACTTATGGGGTGGAGCAGTGTTTTCTGGGTTGCTCCGCCATTTGCCGAAGGCTCCGGCTCAGTCGGTCAAATAAGGGAAGCCCTGAGCCTTGACCACAAAGGTTGAGCAGCTGGCCCTTCGGACCAATTGCTCAGACATACTGCCCAAGAAAAAGCTCTTGATGCCCCGGCCACCGTGGGTGCCGGTCACAACGATATCAATCTCTTGCTCATCGATGAGCCGAAGTGTGACCTCGAGCCAGTCGCCTCCGGTGACGAACATTTTGAGGGGGACGGCCTTGAGGGTGCGCCCAGCCGCCTTGGCCCGTTCTTGCTCGGTTTGGACCATGTCGAGGATCTGCTTTTCACCATCGCGAATCGCGGCCTCGATAACATCGTCATTCGGCGCGGAAACAAGCCGTTTCTTAAGCTCCCGGTCCATGTCTTTGACCACATGAAGCACAAAAAGTTTTGCTTCGTTGTCGCTCGCCAGCTGTAGGGCCATAGAAATGGCTGCTGAGGAGACTTCGGAAAAATCAGTGGGGACAAGAATGCGCTTGGTTGGTTGCATGAGCACCTCGATTGGGCTGAGATGTGGACTGTACAATGAACGGCCCTAAGATGCAGGTCCGGCGATGTGAAACTTCTGCTTGGGCCCACGCTTGCTGAGGGAGAATAGCGAAAGTGAGCCATCAAAAGTCGCCACGCCCACCATGGGTGTTTCACCTTTGGGCGTGTGGGCGAAGTGGATTGTGTAGGCGTCTTCTTCACCCTCGTATAGGGCGGCGGGCTCACCGTCGGGAAGGGCTGCTACCCAGGCATGGGTAACGCCGCTGTTATCGGTTGCCGGACGGCTAAAGACCACCCATGCATCAAAGCCATCGCCAACCATATCGAGTGTTCCGATTTCGGTTTTGGGAAGCATGACCTGTGTTTCAGGTGCGTGTCCTGGACGCGCGATGCAAAAGCGGAAGCCTTTGCCGCTGCTGGGAATCCATGCGAGCGCCAGGCCATCGTTGAGTACGGCCGCGACTTGTGCTCGCCCTGGGAAAGATGGTGGGACCCGCATGGGTTCACCCATGCCCTTGGGGCTGAGGGGTACAATGACGCCGCCCTTGCTCAGCACATGCGGTTGAATGCCTGGAACAAATCCTCGGGCGGTGGGCATGGTCTTGCTAAACACCAATTCCAGACCCTCATCGGTCAATTTGTCGACGCGAACGGTGGGGCCGTTTCTTGAGATTCCATATAGGTAGATGACGTCATCGTGTACCCGAAGCTCTGGGCGAACCACTGGGGCGTAGCCGAGTTTTACCGAGCGTGTCTCAGTGACTTTTCCACCTCTGCCGAGGGTCGAAAAGTTGAGCATTGCACCGCCGGGCCGTTCCAAGAGGTTCATGACTGTAAATCCATCACCTTGAGCAACCACGGTGTTGCATACGGCCAAATCCGCAGGCACAGGGACCCGGCCGGTTTTGCCCGAAAATGCCTTCCCCGTGGCGCCAACAGCGATGCGCAAAGAGGGTTTCCCCTGGCGGTCGGGGTTTTCCCAAACGATGGCAACCTTGGTGCCGTTGATTGCGATTTGAGGGTCTTCTACATGAATCGACACCACGCCGATGTCGTCGCCGATGGTGTCTCCAGCCACACCGCTATCGATTTGGGCGTCGATGAGTTTGGCCTTGGATAGGTCCACATCGATAAATTCAGCACCGGTAAAGTCTGCACGGGTGAAGTCTGTGCCATCGATAATGGTGGATTGAAATTGGGCCTCGGTGAGGTCGGCGGAGTTTAGGCATGCGCCAGTGAGGTCTGTGCCGCTAAGGGCCGCGCCGGAGAGCTTCGCCTGGGTGAGGTCGGTCGCGTTGAGCTTGGTCTTGGAGAGGTCCGAGCGGCTAAGGTTTGCTTCACGCATTTGGGCGCCCGCCAAGTTTGCGCCCGTGAGGTCTGCTTCAACGATGTAGGCCTCTGCGAGGTCTGCGGCGGAGAGGTCGGTGCTAACCAAGATGGCGCGCTTTAAGCGGGCACCGGTCAGCATTGCGCGTGCCATGATGCCATCGGAGACATCAGCATCGGTCAAGTCAGCGCCGGCCAGGTCTGCGTCGGAGAGGTCTGCCTCGCCCAAATAGGCGTCCCGCCAGCGAGAGCGCATGGCCGAGATATTCTTGAGAATGGCTCCGGTGAGGTCTGCGCCACTGAAATCGGTTTGGGTCAACTCAGCGTCGGTCAAGTCACACCCTGATAGGTCTGCCTTTTGGAGGTTGACCCCAGACAAGTTGACCCCTTTCAGGTTTTTGTCCGCCAGGTCGGCAGCAAAGAAGTCGATGCGGGCGTTCATCCCACGTGCAGCATTGAATTCACGGACTTTTTCTTGTTCCAGAAGCTCGAGCAATTCCATCGTGGACTCCGTTCATTGTTGGTTCAACGGCTATCGCGCGGTGTAGGCTTGGTCACCTCGTGGGGGCTAACCGTCACACGGACGATTCATTGTGTGCCAGGGCTATCACTGAGAGTCAATTTTGCGGTACCCTTGCCGGATGCAGAATTGGATGCCAAAAACGCGGAGTTGGGGGGCCACCCGAATGGGGGACACGCACACCCGAAATGAAGACGCGTTTGTGCTCTTGGATCACCCTGCCAAAACTGGGAATGTTACCGACCGCGGCTGCGTGTTTGCTGTCAGCGACGGGGTCAGCACGGTCGCCGAAGGACATTGGGCGAGCCAG
>DBIS01000246.1 GCA_002296975.1 Deltaproteobacteria bacterium UBA796
TGGATGGCTGGGCCAAACTCCTCGACGACCCTGCATGGGGCTCAAAGAGCCTCACCCCCATCTATGACGAGATGGCTGCCCTTATCGGTGTCGCGACCACCGAAGACTGGTTCGCCGGTGAAAACAACCGACTCATCGTCCGCGGCATTCAGGCTTTGGGCCTCGACGGGGGTTTAGCGCCCCGGTCTACCCCACGCTGTGTGGGCTGCGGCATCTGCAACTTTGGATGCCCGACAGACGGTAAAGCCAGCATGAACCTGACTTTATTGCCGATATCTGTCGCCAACGGTGCAATCATACAAGCCGACACCCGCGTGTCAGAGCTCATCATCGAAAATGGCCGGGCCGTGGGTGTGCGCGGGCTGGCTAGACACCCAGACACCGGCGAAGTGGTCGGGCCCGTCGAGGTTCGCGCCCCTAAAGTCGTGTTGTCCGCCGGCGCGATCGGCACCCCGCGACTGCTTTGGCACACTGGCCTGGCCCCAAGGCTCGGCCCCATCGGCGAGGGGCTTCATGTGCACCCTGGCTCTGCAGTTTTTGGACTTTGTGACCAAGAGATAAACCTGTGGAAAGGTGCCACACAAGGGGCCTTTTTTCACCATCCAGACCTGCCGGGGGTGCTCCCACACGGCTTTTCTGCCCCGCCAGAAGTGTGCCTTTTGGCCATGGACCGGGTAGGCGTTGGCCTCGAGGAAGGTTTGGCGATGCTGCCCTATTTGACGGCCATGGTGGTGATGGTGTCTGACAAAGGCGAGGGCCGAGTGCGTGCAACCCCGACAGGGCGTGCAGATATTCAGTATAATTTTGCACCCGACGACATCGACCGCATCAAAGCGGGCATGCGAGAGACGGCGAGAGTGTTGTTGGCTGGGGGTGCCAAAACGGTCTTTGCACCCGTGCACGGTGTTGGCCGACACAGCAGCGCAGATGCGCTTTTTGAAGCCTTAAAGCCCGCTCAAATTACCGACTTCAGCCTGTACGCATCTCACCCGATGAGCACCGCCAAAATGGGAATCAGCCCGGAAACTTCGGTGGTATCCCCAAGCGGCGAGGCCCACAGCATTAAGGGCTTGTTCATTGCAGACGCCAGCGTATTTCCGACATCTTTGGGGGTCAACCCTCAACTGACCACCCTCGTGGTCGGCACACAAATCGGGCGTAAAATGGTGAGTGTGTGAGGCCTCTTGATGCCGGCACAAAACTCCGAGCCTACACCCTCGAGCACCGCATTGGGCGAGGCGGTGAGGGCGATGTTTGGTTTGCGCGGGACATCCGAGGCAAAGCAGTGGCCCTCAAGGCCCGCCCGAATACCGATGACAAAGACGCTCAGCGATTTCGGTCCGAATTTTCCCGACTGCGAACCCTTCGCATCCCCGGCGTGGTGCAGGTGCTCGATGCCGGCACCGACCAAGGCTATTTGTTTTTCACCATGGAGGTCGCTGACGGGGTCCCGCTCGACAGGTACATGGGCCCCCTCACCGAGGTAAACCAGCGTGTCAGGGCGATATGTTCAGCCACCGCTCAAGTGGCCCGCGCGCTTGCGAGCATTCACCGCCTCGGCCTTGCCCATCGCGATATCAAACCCGCGAATATTCACGTCACAGGCATCGACTCTGAGCTGATCGCGACCGTGCTCGACTTCGGCACCCATCACTTTGGCCCCAGCCGAGATGAAACAGGCTCTATTCGTGGCACGCCCGCCTATATGTCTCCAGAGCAGCGCCTGGGCATGTCCCACAACCATCGGGTTGACCTGTACAGCTTGGGCACCATTATTTACGAAACATTGATGAACACACCTGCATCGAGCCTCCGCCCCGGCTCCCGATGCCCCTCACTGGTGGGTGCGGGCGCTCATATTCCACTTGCCCTCGCGGACCTCGTCGACCGCATGCTCGACTTGGACCCTGCCGAGCGCCCAACTGCAGAAGAGGCCGAGGCCGTCCTCCGACCCATCTCGACATCGGCCTCGGGCCCCGCCGCACCATTATCGAGCTGGCCAAAACCAATATTTATTGAGGCGGACACTCAACCGCTCCTGGATGGCAGTCGCCTTATTGTGGGCAGTCTTGGCGAAGGCCTGAGCCGCTTTATCACCGCTGCACGGTTTAGCTGGTACCGAAAAGGCTACCCCTCGGTGATGGGCCGATGCGACCCCTCCCAGCCTTACGGACCATGGAAAACCATCCTGAGCCAACTCTTTGGCCAGCGCTCGGTCAGACAGCGCGTGGCCTTGGCCGGAGCAGATGCAGCCATTTTGCACGGTATTTGGCCAGAGCTACCCGTACCCTGTGATACGCCCACCATGTCGGCACCCCCACCGAAAGCTGCCGCCCAAGCCCTCGCCAATGTGCTGAATAGATATGGCCCCGTCGCCGTCGTCATCCACGGTCTGGACTGCGCAGACCCTGGCACCCAGGCGACCCTTCCCCATGTTTTGGCCAAGCTCGACCCACAAAACAAAATCTGGATGACTTCAGCCTCGCCAATAGCTGGCATTGACACCTGCGCGCCCCCAGCTTGGTCCGACTCCAGCCATTCTAAAAGCTGGCAGGAGCTAATCGGCGACCGGGCCCCCACCCCTGCGCCCACAAAGTCTGGGCTTGAATTTCTTAGATTGGCCTGGAACGTCCTGGCTGCTGAGCGAAACCTGGTGCAAACACCTCAGCCCATCCCTGCAAGCCTATGCCGCCTCAGCCTTCTAAAGTCTCCATTTCCAGCGGCTGTGGCCGTTCAAGTCGCGCCAGACCTCGATGAGTGGACCCGACAAGGGCACTTGGAGCAAGTCTCCCCCCCGAGCGACGTCACCTCAGCCATGCTGAAGTTCACCACCACAGCCACCCGAACCTTGGCCTCGGAAGCCCTCGAAAACCCCACCCAGGCCCATCAACTCGCCGCCATCGCCTGGTCGCGCTTTCCCGACTCAGATGAGGCCGTCCGGGCACGTACCTTCCATCTGCTGCACGCAAAAACAGCGACACCCGCGGATCTTCGGGCAGTGATTCTTTTGGAGGTCACCCGAGAACGCCCCCTGGAAATTCGGCGCTGGCTGAACCTCTTGTGGCTTCACTTGAGCCCACACGAGGCCGAAGCCACCAAAAATACCTTTGAAATCCGCTACGCGACCTTGTACACACAGCTCGCCCTTCATCCCAACAGCATCGAAGTGTCCGATGTGAGGGAGCTCGCAGTTGGGGCAGACACCAGCTACCGACGGGGTTTGGCAGCCCACTTCAAGCTCGCCCATGCCACCCGGACCGGCAATGGCGAAGCTGTGGTGGCACACGCCAGCCGCTGGGCACGAAACTTGTCGATGAGCCACCCTGTGTTGGCCGCACGCATGTTTCGAGAGATTGCCCTGACCAAATTGGGAACCCGAGACAACGCGGCAGCCATTCGCGCCTCACGGAACGCACTGTCGTTGGCACGAAAGGCCGCATCTGTGGGAGACGGCGAGGAGATCACGGACCTCGACACCACCATGCCCATCAACCCTAGGCGACTCACCCAACCTGAAATCGACGCGGCCACCACCTATTCGGCGGCCCTGGTCTATGCTGGCCGGCCAGCTGAAGCCCTCGAGCTGTGCACCGCGATGGCCCTACGGTGCCGACAGGCTGGAAACATGCGTGGCACCGCCGCCTTTTTAATCAATGGGGGCATCGCTGGCCTTCGTACTGGCGCCAGGAAACTCGCGACAGAGACTTTATCGGCTGCCGCAGCCCTCCAGCATACCCATGGCGACATCGGTGTGTTCGCAAACCAGGCCGTCACGGCAGCACGCTTGGCGGTCGAACGGGCCGACGGCGCAGCGTCCAGGCTCTTGCTCGACGAAGCCATCACCGCAGCCCAAGGTATCGAAGACGCCAATCTACTGGGGGAGGCATGGGCTGTGGCATTGGACATGGCCAGCCAAACCGGCAGCATCCCCGAAGCCCGGCGGGCCTTGATGGCATACGGCGACGCATCCGCATGGTCAGCCCGAGACCACTGGCCCGCTGCCCTCGCCCGTTGGCAATGGGCGCGTGGCCGCCTCAACGACGCATTATTGGCCACCGACGAGCCCCGAGAAGGCTTTGGCGGTGGGTGCGTTCAAGCCGAGAGGGCACGCCTACTCCTGCTCAATGGCAACCTCGATGCCGCCGTGGCCACCGCAAGTGCGCTCCTCAGAAAGGCCACCGAACACGACTGGGCAGACTTGGTGAAGTTTGCACAATTGGTCTCTGGCGCGGCCCGTCGCGTGGACGACAACACCTATCAGCCATTTATTGCAGCCACCCGCGATAGCCGATGGGTACACCTTTACTTGGGTGCCTTGCACCTCGATGCGATTCGCAGACGCGGTCGAGGTGAAAACGTGATGGCTCAGTTACGGCGCCTGCGAGCGCGTGCCACAGACTTAAATCACCAACTGTATATTGCCCTCGCCGACCCCCGACGGTGGTAGCTTAATATCAGCCATGAGGATGCCTTGAGTCAAACACCCCCACATCAACGCTTTGGGCAATACCAAATCATCGAACGCATCAACGGCGGGGGGATGGCCGAGGTGTTCAAGGCGCGCGTGGAAGGCTTGGGTGGCTTCGCGCGCATGTTTGCCATCAAGCGGGTGCACCCCGACCACGCAGACAACCCAGAATATGTCGATATGTTGATCGAGGAGGCCAAAATAGCTGGACTGCTCAGCCACGCGAACATTGTCCAAATCGTGGATTTGGGCGAAGTGGACAAACAACCCTTTATCGCCATGGAGTATGTGAACGGTCCCGACCTGGAGGCCGTCGGCGCTCGACTCAAAGATCGGGGCACGGTGCTGCCCATCCCCCACGCCATCTTCATTTGCCTCGAGCTTCTCAAGGCCTTGGAATATGCCCATGATCGACAGGTCATGCGTGGCGGCAGGCCGGTGCCTTTGGACATTATACATCGAGATATCTGCCCTTCAAACGTCCTGATCAGCCTCAAGGGTGAGGTCAAACTGACCGACTTTGGCATTGCAAAAGCCTCTGTCCGAAACCTCGACACCATCACCGGGATCATCAAAGGGCGCTTTGACTACCTCAGCCCAGAGCAGTCCCGCGGAGAAGACGCAACCCAACGATCCGATATTTTTTCGGTGGGCATTCTTTTATACGAAATGCTGACAGGCCGGCACCCCTTCGCCCAGGCGAGCCAAGTCAAGACCATCGAGGCCATCAAGATGGCCTCATTTGTCCCGGCGGTCGCCTTCAACCCCGAAGTACCCCCAGCCCTCGACCGACTGCTTGGCCAAACGCTCACCGCCGATCCGGCCAAACGTTTCGGCTCAGCCACTGCCCTCAAAGATGCACTCAACCTCATTTTTCATGAGGGCGGCTATATTTTTTCCAATGCCACGCTCTCTGCGTACCTCCGCGGGCTCTTTCCTGAATTGATCGGTGATTTACCCAAAGACGACGACACCGAAGCTGACGAAAATCAAGAAACCCGACCATTTTTACGGGGGCAACGCCCGGTATCTGCTGAGGCAGGCAGGGTTGAAACAGAGGAGATGCCCACCACCGAACGGCCGGGGGCCAACCGGCTACACGCACCGATCCCCAACCGCCCGCTGACCGCACTCGACACCAGCTTGAGTGGATTTTTTGGCCCCATCGATGACGAAAGCACCATCGTCGGCCCCAAAAAGACCAAAAACCAAAACTGGCCAGACTTGGACACAAAAATTCACCCAGTCATCGACACCGCCATGGACGGACCGACCCGCCCCGGTAACACCCAAGGGCCCTCCGACACGGCCGATACACGCATCTCGGGGGCCAAAACCCGCGCCGGAAACCACCCAGCGATTAGCAAGCGACACAAGCGCAAAAACCTGCCACCTCGCGCCAGCCCGCACCAACAACACGCTCAGGTACGGCGCGCCCAAATGCTCAGCCTGGCTGTGGGTGTAATCATCGTTGTGATCGCCCTTTTGGTCGGATTTTGGCTTGGAAACAAGGCCTCCGGTATCAACAATCAACCGGTCACCGCCATGACCATACCGGCGGACCCAAGGCTTGAGATCTACACCCCAGAGGGCGCAGCATTATCCATCGATGGACGAGAAGTGGCCGGAACGTCGCCCTATTTCGTCACCATCACCCCCGGCCAAGCCCACACGGTACGCATCTCCAAAATCGGGTACTTTCCCGTAGAAACCCGCCTGTCCTTACGGAAAAATGATGTGCGCGTACTGAGCTTTGAATACGCAGAACAACACAAGAAGAAATAACCTTAGCGAGACGATTAGCGAGGGCCGGGATAGCCACAAGCCATGACTTTGCCCATCCAAGCACCGCCGTCCCAAAGTGTTTCCCAGTTTATCAGCGCAGGGGTTTCGGCCCTTCGCATGAAGCAGTGGATAAAGAATCTTCTGCTGTTCGCCGCGCTCATCTTTGCGCTGAAGTTCAATGACCTGGGTTTGGCCCTCAAGGCCTTTGCTGGCTTCTTCACCTTCTGTATGCTGTCGAGCGCTGGCTATCTTTATAACGATTCCCGAGACCGCGAGGCCGACGCCAAACACCCGCGAAAGTGTAAGCGGCCCATCGCAAGCGGCAGGCTTCCACTCAGGGCCGCCTACTTTGAAATGGCCTTGCTCTTGCTGCTCGGTTTTGGTGTCGCCTGGTTTATCAGTCCAATGTTCTTGCTGGTGTCAGCTTTGTACTTGTGCACCACCCTTTCCTACACATTTTACTTCAAACACCATGTCATCTTGGATGTGATGTTTATCTCCGCCGGGTTTTTGTGGAGAGCCGCTGCTGGAGCGGTGGCCATCGACGTCATCATCAGCCCATGGTTGCTTACATGCACGGCGTTTTTGACCTTATTTATCGGCTTTAACAAGCGGCGGTCAGAGCTCGGCTTGATGGCCGGAAAGGGCAACGCGACCCGAAAAAACCTGATGTACTACACCCCCGAGTTGCTGGTGGAATTCCAAGCCATCACCACCTCGGGTACGGTCATCAGCTACGCGCTTTACACCGTCTTGGGCTCACCAACGCAGTGGTTGTTGCTCACCCTGCCCCATGTTCTTTATGGCATCTTTCGCTACATCTTCTTGGTCAACAACCTCGACGAGGGTGAAGAGCCCGCGGACACCCTTTTGCGTGACATGCCTTTGCTGGCGACCGTGGTGCTCTACGGGGTCACTGTTGTCGGGATCTTGAGCGTGACGAGCATCGGGCAGTAAGGCCGAAAAAGACTGCCCACCACCACGGCGTCCGCTCAAAGGGTACAGCGTTGCAGCCCGCTTTAGACGGCTCTGTCGCCAACGCTGGTGGAGACTCAAAACCGGTTGACTCGTCCTCGGCTTCTTCTGATGGTTCCGGGATAAACTCACCGATCTCAAAGCCAAACTCCAAAGCGGTGTCACCTGGGTTTGTGAGCACCAAAACGACATCCCCCTCGCCTTCTGGAATGTTGATGACATCGGAGAAAACCCACCAATCACCGTCCCGAACCAAAGTCCCAATGCCTGCGGAAATACTCACCGAGCCCACAGCATCGCCCAAGTCCAAATAGGCACTCCCCAGCTCACCAGCGATGCTCACCGCCTCACCTTGTAGCGCTGGGTACATCAGCAATTCTGCATCGTCGAGCTGCATCGCCATGTATGCACCCACAAAGTTGGCCCAGGTCTCGGAGGCAGCGGTACCGGTCACACGACCGATCTCGCCAAGCCAAGGCTGAGCCGTGTTGCCCAGCCAAATCTCCCACAGTCCAGCATTCCCGATCTCAAAGCCAGACAAATAGGAATTAAGCAACACCATACCGTATTGGTGGTAGCCCTCAAGGCTGTCGTACCCTTCCCAAGGCTGGCTCGCATACGCATCTGTGGACCACACATATTGGTTGAGGTCAGGAAAGACCCCCTCGGCCATCCACTCGGACGAGGCCTCCCAGTACCACGCCTCATCCGGACCGCCCCCATACCAGTCTCGCACCCGAAACTGCAGAACATGCCCAAACTCGTGCGCTGCGAGGGCGCTGAAAAACGGCGGATTGGTCGCATACTCGGGGTTCAGGTAAATCACAGGTAGCCCTGCGGGGTAAAAATCGGTTGGATAGGCCGTGGTCAATCCCGTGGCCTCGAGTTCGGGGTCGAGAATCACCAAAATCTTATGGGTATCCCCAGAGGTTGGCGCTCCCCAGCCCTCCTCGTCAACCATCACCTGCCACGACGCCTCGAGTGCATCGATGGCTGCGACCGCCACATGGTCAGCGATGTCCTCGTCATTCCACTGGACACTAAAGTTAGGGCTGTCCATCCAAAATTCGAGGCGCTCACCGCTCACGAGCTTTTCTGGTGTTGGGGGCATTGCGATAGCCCCAACAGAAGCCCCTGGGGTGATCAGCGACAGCGGCGGTGCCAAGCCTTGAGCCGCTGCAAACCAAACAGGCAGTAAACATGTATGCATACGGCCATTATGACGTGATTTTAGAGCTTGGGCGGCCCAAGCGCACCTAAAAGCGCTGCGGGATCATCACCCACCCCAACTGCCTTGGCTGTGTGCGCCTGGATGACCCCATCCCAAGCACCGGGAACATGCAGCCATAAGGGGTCATTTTCGCGAAGCCCACTGAGGTCCTCAACGGGCTCATGCACCACAAATTTATGTTCGAAAGTACTGGCTATCAGCCCCCAAGCGCGATGTGCCCAAATCACTTTTGGCTTTTTTTGGCGCACCGCGAAAGCCACAGCACCGGCCAACTCATCGGCCATCACTGTGCCATTGCCCACCGACTCCGTCCAGATCGCAGCATCAAAGTCTGTACCGGGGCTGGTGGGCATGCTGAGGGCACAAGTCCGCCAGCCAGCGGCTTGAATCGGCGCTAGGGCCACAGCACCCAAAGTCAGCATCACGGGGCCTTCGCCCTGACAGTCCACCCGGGGCACACGACCCAGAGATGGCTGAGGCTTCCATGGTTGAGCCTTGAATGCCGGTAAATCCGCGATGGCCATAAACCCGGATTCACCCAAGGGCGTGCTCAAGTCCACATTTGCTGTGGCGGCCAGGGGCTTCATCTTTCGGGTGCCGAGATGGTCAGAAAACCAGTCCAACGCGCGTTCTTGCATGGGCAAGGTATAAGAATGCGGCCCCTCAAAGACCTCAAATTCTGCCTTTGGCGACAGGCCTTCAGGTGGCACCTGGACCACATCGGACATCCATAGGGTTGGATCTGACCACTGACTGAGCACCGTGGCATCGGGGCCCGGGTGGCCTGGAATATGATCACAGGCGCACCCACTGGCCGCGGCCTCTCGGGGAATCGGCGGTGAGGACGCCATCACCGCAGTGACCACCCGGGAGTCAAGCCACCCCAGATAAAACGAGGCCACCGCCCCACCCGATGCGCCGGTGGCTCCGATTGGCTTGGCGCCGAGCTGCTCCAGCACATCCACCCCGCGTCGCAGCACATCGAGCTGAAGCGCCATCGCACTGCTGCCACGGGAATATAAGACCCCACGATTGTGCGCCCCGGAACCAAAGTGGATTCGACGCTCAGGCACATCCCACTCCTCTACACCTGGGGTATCCACCGCCAAAACGAGCGCCCCTGCGGCTGCCAATTGATGGGCGATTTCTTGTGCCTCCGCCCCACTTTTACCCTGGCCATAATGACCATGAGCGACGATAACACCTGCACCCGTGGGACTTTGTGGGGTCCACAAGGCACCGCTGATCTCAAAACCGGGTCGAAGTGAAAACCGCACGGGGACAACGGTAGCCTGGTGAACCGAACGCTCAGGGCCGATAAAGCGAATACCCAAGGGTCCAGAACGAAAGTTTCCTGTCAGAGAAGCTGCAACATCATGTCTTTTTATGGGAGGCGTTGTTTCTGGGAACAACGTGCTGCAAGCGATGAAAAGCAAGAAAATCATCATCTGAGGTTAACGGACTTCGCAACCCAAGACTTCTGCCCGTTGACACTCGGGGTAGTGGGAACTACCAAATGGGCGGCCAAGCCGAATGAATAGGGGCACTAATTATGCGTGTTGTCTGCGAAAACTGTGGCGCTACATACAAGATTCCTGAAACCAAATTGGTAAAGGAGCTCAATAAGGCCACATGCCGAAAATGTGGCTTTCGAATGATGATTCGCCGACCAGCCGACGGCAGCGCAGCCCCCACGGCCCTCCCCCCATTAAAAAAGGGTGCCGACAAGGCTGATGAGGCCGCCACCCAAGTCACTTCCAACCCACTGGGGCGCCAAGATAACGAGCGGTCAGTCATTGACGCAGCCCCAAGCACCGATGCCTCAGCAGCGAGCGAATGGGATGACGACGCACCCACCCAGGTGCAGGCGGATACCTTCCCAACGCCCGTGAGCCACACCCAGCCCACCGTGCGCTTAAACCCATCGGGCCGAGCACCAGGCGATATGCTTTTGGCGCTGATCGGTACCTTTTCTGCCGCTGCAGGCCCCATGCTGTTGGCCACAAACACCGCTGACGTCAGCACACAGCGGATGCTCGGCTTGCTTTTAGGGCTGTGGGGCGCGCTGATTTGCCTGTTTTTACTGGTCACTGGAAATCTTTGGCGCCAAAAGGGCAATATGCCCATCTCGGTGGCATTGGCGACGGTTCTCAGCCTCGGCGCCACTGCATTCGTTGAATTGGCCATGTACGGACAAGCAGCGCCCGCCGAAGCCCCCATCGCCAACACGGCGCCACCGCCCACCGCAGGCACCACCGCTGACCAAGCCCCCAAAGCCGTCCACGCACCAGAGGCAGACAGTGGCGCCAACGAGGATGGTTCAGCAGCTGTGGAGCCACAACAAGCACCCGAGCCTGAACAGGTCCCCGAGCCCCCAACAGCACCAGCGGCTCCACCACCCGTCAAAGCAGCCGCTCCGGATGCACCAGAGCAAGCCCGGACCACCCCACCAGCCCCAGACGAAACCCTGGACGAGCCAGACATCGATGAGGTGGCTTCAAGCCGAGCCGCTGCTGAGGAGCGTCGCCGCCAAGAGATGGAAGCGGCAGCAGCCCGTTCCCGCTCAGCCCGCCAATCGAAAAAGCCCAAGAAGGTCCGCCGTGCAAAGGCATCTGTACCCGCATCAAAGGTGCGCCCTCCAGCCACCACCGGCCCACCCAAAATGAAAAGCCTGCCACTCACGGTGGTCGACACCATGATTCGCTCAAATTTGAGCATAAAGCGGTGTTTCTTTACCGAGCAGCAAGCATCTGGCGCCCTGCCAAGCCGGGTCAATGTTCGCTTCACTGTGATGCCTACGGGCTCCGTCAGCTCAGCACGGGTCACAACAGAGAAATATAAAGGTGGCACCTTGGATTCTTGCTTGGGCCGCTCCTTTAAGGCCATCGGATTCCCGGCCTTTGAAGGCGAACCACTGTCGATGACCTACCCCTTCATACTTTGAACAAAAAGTAAGTTGTCACACGGTGGTCGCTTTTCACGGTGGCCCCACGTGGTCCCAAGCGGTTAGCCGGTGGCGCGCCCGAGGGGGGACCATGTCAGAAGCAAAAATTCGTAACATCGCCATCATCGCTCACGTTGACCACTGTAAAACCACACTTGTGGACCATATGCTCCGTCAAAGTGGAACATTTGAGGCCCACCAAAAGGTATCCGACAGGGTCATGGACTCGATGGACCTCGAACGAGAGCGCGGGATCACCATTTTGTCGAAGCCTACAGGCGTGAAATGGAACGACATTAAGATCAACATTGTCGACACCCCCGGCCACGCCGACTTTGGTGCCGAAGTTGAGCGGGTCTTGCGCATGGTCGAAGGCGTACTGCTTTTGGTTGATGCTGCAGAGGGTCCACTTCCTCAAACACGATTTGTACTCGGAAAGGCCCTGGCAGCCGAGCTTAAGGTCATGGTCTGCATCAATAAGATCGACCGCCCCGATGCACGGGTTGAAGAAGTGCTCGATGAAGTCTACGGGCTGTTCATCGATTTGGATGCCGATGACGAGCAGATCGAATTTCCAGTATTTTATGCCTGTGCCAAAGAGGGCTACGCTCACCTCGAAAACAAGCAAGAATCGGGTGATCTATCCTGCCTCTTTGATGGGATCGTCGAGCACATCCCTGCCCCACAAGGTGACCCCGACGGTGTGCCCCAAGTACTGATCACTCAGCTTGGGCACGACCCATACCTGGGCCGCTTGGCCATCGGGCGCGTCATGAACGGAACC
>DBIS01000362.1 GCA_002296975.1 Deltaproteobacteria bacterium UBA796
GGGGAGCCTGTGTACACCGGGGTCGGCGACGAAGTGCTGGCCGCCCGCGAGGGTGATGTGGCCCACTGGCAAATGGCTGCAACCCACGCCCACCCCGCCTTGGAAGAGCTTCTCCGGGGGATGCTCGCCCAAGACCCAAGCCTCCGCTTTCAACATGGCCATGAGCTGCTTAAATCCTTGTTGGCCGCTGGCCGAAAGGTCGGCGGGACGGTCAACCGCCGCAGCCTGACCACCAGCGTTTTTTCTCACGCTAAACGCAAACGTGAGATGACCCCGCCCCCGGTCCGCCACACCGAAAAAGCAGCGGAAAAGCTGGCACAAGCCGAGCCCACCCTACCCGATGACTTTGGTATCGACTTTGAGGAACCCGCACCAAACACCCTTGACCTTCCCTCGACACTCAAACCCACTCCGCCAGCGCCTGTTTTCACCTTCGGGCCCAACGCCGAAAATGCACCCCCTGCGCCAGAGCCAGCCCCACGGCTGCTCCCGAGCGAGTTTGCCGGCATAGCGCTTGGTGGGCTGATGATGTTTTTGGGCCTTACTTATGTCTTTTGGGTACTCTGATGAATGATCAAATTGAAGGTCTCCACCGTGTCTGCCCCGGGGTGCAAGTCATCCCGGTCAAGAGCCCAACCCTGCCGCCGGCGACCACCACGAATGTTTGGGTCTTGGGTGAACACCACGTAACCATCGTCGATCCCGCAAGCCCTTACCCCGAAGAGCAAGAACGCCTGGACGAAATCCTGGAGATGTTCATGGTGGAACGGATTTTGCTCACCCACCACCATCACGACCATATCGGCGGAGTAGAGGCCATCCAAAAGACCACTGGGGCCAAGATTGCGGCCCACCCTGCCACCCGAGATAAGGTCAAATTTGAAGTATCTGAGTTGCTCGAAGAAGGCAGCGTTGTAGACACCGACAGTGGCTTTTGGAAGGTACTCCACACCCCTGGCCACGCAGATGGGCACATCGTGCTCTTTAATGGGGGCCTCTCCGCGATGGTGGCCGGTGATATGGTGTCAGGCCTAAGCAGCATTTTACTGGACCCACCAGAGGGTGAATTGGGGCAGTATTTGGCCAGCTTAGAGCGAATGCGTACACTCTCCCCAGAGCTGCTTTTACCTGCACACGGTCCAGTCATCACCGACGGAACCGCCTTTTTAGCAGAGACGATCGCACACCGTCACAGCCGGTCCACGCAAATCATCTCCACCCTGGCGGCCACAGCTGGCCAGGGGCTAAAAGGCATCACCAAGCACATTTACGCCGGCCTTATTCCAGAAGATTTTCTTCCGATCGCCGAACGGCAAGTGCTCTGCCATCTCCGGTGGCTCGAAGGCAAGGGCCGGGTGGTCAATGCCGATGGTAAATACCACGCAGTCTCACCATGACCGGGCTGTTCATCACCGCGACGGACACAGGGGTTGGCATGACAAAAACCACCGCCTGTTTGGCCGCCGCCTTTCGTGCACAAGGCCGGGCCCCAAGAGCAGTAAAGCCTGTGGCGATCAGCATTGAGCCCAATGGCGGCGAGGCTGAAATCATCGCAACAGCCGCCGGTCACAATGCGCTCGGCTTTGCCAGCTTCACAAGTTTAACCACCCCACAACGGGGGTCGGCAATCGCAAAAGTCAGCCTCGATGACGCCAGCCTGATCGCATGGTGCCGTGCCCAAAAAGGCGACCCAGTACTCATGGAAGGGGTCGGGGGTTGGTGCGTGCCACTCACCGAGGCCCTCACGGTCGAGGACCTCGCCATGGCCATAAAGCTCCCCGTGCTGGTGGTTGCAGGCAATACTAAGGGCATGGTCAGCCACACCCTGCTCACCATCGAGGCGGTTCGAGGCGCTGGGCTGGCGATTGCCGGTGTGGTGATAAACAACGCCACCGACCACCCAAGCCCACTTCAAAGGTGGAATTCTGAGGACATCCAGAGATGGCTGGGCCCCACGATACCTGTGGCCATTTTAGGCGAGATTGGCCAAGGCCAAAAAGCGCTCACTGCCGCAGGCCAAGGCATCATCAAGGCTTTGGCTTTGTAGGGTACCCAACGTCCGCTATCGGACCGCGAAGCAATCCATGGTGCAATGCTCAAGCGCCTGACCGATACACCGAGCCTCGACCATTGCTGGGTCAGCGGCTTCGGCGAGGCTTGGATCGCCCTGCTCTGCTGCGATCTCCTTGGCCTTTTTATCCGCCTGTCTTGCGCCTTTTTGGCAGGCTTTATAGTCGCCTCGCCCTGGTTCGACGTAAATATCAAAATCACCGTGGTCGGCGTCCATGTCCAATAATGCCGTCTCGCACTGACTCGCGCAAGTGTTGTAATGGGACACCGGAGCGAACAAGCCCAAAGCAAATCCAACAACCATCAAACCGCCGGACACCATGCAGCCTGACTTGGAGATATTGGGCATTGGAAAAGGAGAATTGTGAGCGCCGACGAAAGTAAGAGCCCCAACGACCAACGATAGACCCAGCAACACAAAAGCCAAATTCTCAACCATGATGCTCTACTCCTCCAATCTGCTGGGGTGCGGCTCAGCCTACCACCTTCAAACGATTCCTGACCACTCTAACCGGACCGTTGAGATCCGCACACGCGGGCATCAATCGGGCCCACATTCAAATAGGGGGCGACCGACACCACTGTTTTAAGCCCAAAGCCGCGAACCCGGTCAAGGTCTGACATCTTATAAAAACAGCCTTCTAAGGACCGATTTTTGACAATCGCTGCTGCACGCTTTTCACCGATACCATGCACCTCAGTCAACAGCTTTTCGTCTGCGAGATTGAGGGGAATTGGCAAACCCAAAGCAGAGAGCGGAGGCTGGCCACCCCGGTGAGCGCTTGGGGGCAAGGCTTTGCCGTTGACCGACCAAAGCAACGCACCATCGGCCATTAAGTCAACGGAAACTTGGGTGGGTAGGGCGTCGATACTTCGGACCGTCACCCACGAGGCCACGAAGATTAAATAAACGGCGAGACGATTGTTATTCACAATACCTAGCCCTCCATGCCGCCGCAGCCTCTTGAGAAAAGTCACCCTCAGCACTGACTTGTGCCAAACGACCGCCTTCGCAGTTGGACAGCGAGACAGTGATGCGGTCTTCGCCGATAAGCCCAGGGACCCGGTTTGACCATTCCAACAACACAACTCCGGGCCAGAGGTCGATGGTCTCGTCCATCCCGATGGCTGCTGCCTCATCCGGGCCCAACCGATATGCATCACCGTGCAAAAGCGGCAAGCGTCCCCCCTCATACTCCGCCATCAAAATAAATGTGGGGCTCACAATCTTGGTGTCGAGGGCCAGGCCCAGCCCAACACCTTGGGCGAAACTGGTTTTCCCGGCACCCAAGTCACCCTCCAGAGCAACCCGCAGCCCACCAGCAGCCACACGGCCCAAGGCCTCGCCAAAAGAGCGTGTTTCAACCAATGAATTGAGCTGTACCGTCCACATGCTGACCCTCTATCCTTGTCGACCGATCTTAAGCTGTCTCAATTTTGTACACACAATCGTCGATTGCCCGACAGTGGCTTTCGGAGTAGCTTCGCGCCTCGAACTTCTTTAGGGTTTCTGTGCGATTCTTTGCAACATATGGCTTGCTCGCCGTCTTCGTGTCGCTCATCTCGACGCCGATGGGCAACCCCGTACCAGAAGACATCAGCCTCCTCGGCGGTGGCATGCTCGCAGGCCAAGGTCAAGCCAGCATTTGGTCGGCCTTGATTGTCGGATATCTAGGCGTCGTTATCGGTGACTGCATCGCTTGGGCCATGGGGCGACGGGTCGGCCTTCAGCCCGATGGTTTTCTCTCCAAAGCCGTGGGCAAAAAGCAAGTCGCACGGCTTCAACGATTTTATGAACGTTTTGGCGATCGCACCATCTTGATCTGTCGTCAACTTCCTGGATTCAGACTGCCTTGCTTTTTTATCGCTGGCGCTTCGGGCATAAAGCTGAAACGCTTTTTATTGATCGACGGCAGCGCTGCCCTCATCACCACCAATGTGTTCACCTGGCTGGGCTTTTACTACTCCGACGATTTGGTCAACATCATGGCCGGCCTAAAACGATTCCGGCAAGGACTCTTGGTGCTTGTGGTGATCGCCGCTGGGATGATTGTCTACCGAGTGGCCATTTACCAACTTGAGCGCAGAAAAACAACGCGGCCAAAGTAAGCTGAGAGGGCTCAACTGGTCGGCAAGATACGCGCCACTCGACCAATGTCGCCATCTCGCCTCATGATGCCCAACAGGCGGTCCTGGTCATAAACACACCAGCAGCCACCCTCTTCGATGCCTTCGGGGAAAGCCTCGACCTGACCCCTGAGTTGCAGTAAACGCAAGGCGGTGGCATCGAGCGACTGAACCGGTAAATGGCTCAGGACTGAAGCGGGCGTGAGCAGGCGTGGATTGAGCACAGCCAGTATTTCAGCCGGCTCACGCCAAGGCAATCGGGGCTCTCCCCGCCGCGGCCTCAGGACGGCCGGCCATTCCGTACGCCCACTGACCAACTCGCTGAGGGACGCGAAATCAATGGCGTCATCCAATAAAAATGGTCCGCTGCGGTGCCGGCGAAGTGCGACCAAATGACCACAGGTACCCAAGGCCTCGGCGATCTGCTCAGCCAACACACGAACGTAAGTGCCACGGCCGCACACAACACGAATATCGAGGGTGGCACCAGACATCCCCAGCACCGAGAGGGCATCGATTCGAATCGGCCTCGCGGACGCCTGGACGGCCTTGCCCTCTCTCGCGTATTTATACAGTGCACGCCCGTTGACTTTCACCGCAGAGTAGGCCGGCGGTGTCTGCATTTGGTCTCCCAAAAATCCGCTCAATACGCTGGCGACCTGTTCCTCATCAAGAGAAGGCACCGGGGCCGTCGCAACCTCGCTGCCATGCAGATCCCCTGTATCGGTAGAAATGCCGAACTGAATCCGCGCCTCATAAACTTTGACACCCTCATCCAGATATTGAATGAGCCGGGTCGCATGCCCAATGGCCATCGGCAGCACCCCGGTTGCGAACGGGTCCAAGGTGCCCGTATGACCGATCTTTTTAATGCCAAAAACACGCCGAAGCACTGAGACGACATCGTGACTGGTGATTCCGGCGGGTTTATCCACGACCAAAAATCCGACGCTCATTCTTCGCCGAGGCTTTCGCGAATCGAACTCAGGAGAGTCTGCATATGCATGGCCTCCTCGCCTTGGGTATCCACATGAAAGCGGAAACGCGGTGTGAACTTCATACGAATTCGCTTGCCGACCTGTCGGGACAGGTAGCCAGACGCTGCGTTGAGAACCTTGCACAGTTCTTGAGCATCGCCGACCTGCCCGAGGGGCATAAAGCGTACATCCGCCTGCCTGAGATCGGGAGACACCCGCACGTGAGTGACCGTCACAGGCGAATACCGTGGGTCTTTCAAACCCAAGATAAGCACCTCCGCCAGGACCATCTGGACCTGACGCGCCACCCGCTCCATTCGCATCGAACCTGCCATAGCCCGCCGAATATGGGCTTCATGCCTTCGTGTCAACGAGATAGTAGCACTGTCATGAGCAACCCTATCGTCATCATCGGTCCTGGCCGTCTCGGGCACACCGCCGAAAAAATTCTCAAAGAAAGAGGACACAGCGTCACCCTCATCGGCAGAGGCGTGCCCATACCCGAAGCCGAAATTACCTGGCTCACTGTGCCAGACCGCGAGATCGAGTCCGTGGCCTCTGCCGTCCCAAGCGCGGGCGTATTGCTTCATGCTTCGGGCGCTTTGGACTGGGATGTGCTGAAGCCCCGGGCCAATATCGGCTCCCTCCACCCTTTGATGACCTTCCCTGGATTGAAAGGGGCCGAGGCACTGCCCTCGGTCGTCCCAGCAGCGATATCCGGCGACCCAACCGCCCGTCCCGCAGCCCGCATGCTCGCTGAGAAGCTGGGCTTTACACCTTTCGACTTTGATGGTGACCGGGCGGCCTACCACAGCGCTGCGGTGATGGCCGGCAACTTTGCGACCACTTTGTTGGTGACTGCCGGTCGGGTGTTGTCATCGTGTGACATACCACAAGCCCAAGCCCGAGCATTACTCGCACCACTGGCCATACAATCCCTCAATCAGGCCATCGCGCACGGAGCCAAAGCGCTGACTGGCCCGATCGCACGCGGGGACGAATCGATTGTCAAACTTCACACCCAAGCGTTGACCGAACTCGACCCCGAACTCGCCAAGCTCTATCTCGCTATGGCATCGGCGACACGCGCCTTGAAACCTTGAATATCGCCCCACTTAAACAAAAGAGTTGCACCGTCCGATATGGATAGTGCAGGGCCATACAAGCCATAAACGGGAATCTGATACACACTTCAGTTGTTGTTTAGAGCAGAACTGGTGCTATGATTGAGTAGACAGCAGCCACCCACAGCCACAAGGTTTCCCCTAATGCTCGACGCCTTCATCATCGAGAAAATCCACCGGGACGCGGAAAGCTGTGACCGTCGGCGTGAAGTGCTTCGGATCGAAACCTACCGGGAGCCCATCCGTGAGGTGGGCGAGGCGATCGAAACAGAGAAGCCGACCAGACGCGGCATCGAAATAATCGACTTCAACATCTAGGCTTGCCCCACCGGTCAGCGATTCAGCCTGGCCATCGTTGAGGCCAAACGAAGACCGATCCGCAAGCGCGTCAACAAGTGCTCCGGCGGTGCGTTTGGCAGGGATATCTCAATACCGTCGACGCCGTGACTCATGTACAGCAAGCCACCTTCACCAAAGGCGGCCTCTAAGACTGCGTCCGCTCCCTCCAACACCGACGTGCCTGCATCGCCCCAAGCCTCCCAGTGCTCCCCAAAGGACACCAAACTCTGGCCGGCCACAGGCTCAGCTGGGCCCAAGCCTCGGGGCCAAACAGACATCATCCGCCCAGGCATGCACAGGGCGCGAATGGTCACATCAGCACCCACCTCTGGCGGAATAACCACCTCGGTCCTGAGCCCTTCAAAATCTGCCACCACCACCGCCCCAACCCCAGGGACAACCTGAGACTGAGCGCCCACATCTGAGCTGAGATGGTTCAGCAACTCCGCATGCATGTCACTTGTGCGATTTAAACGCAAAGCCCTCGCCCACCGCGCGATGGCGATTAACAAAAGACCCGCACCACATAAAGCAGTCATCACTGTGAGTTGTGAACCTGCGATTCGGGCCGCTTGGTCAGCCATGCCAACCGAGGCCAGGAACTCACCCAGGGCTGTCGGCACCAAACCAATGCAAAGCATTAGCAAGGCAAGAACTAAGGTTCGAACGGGTCGAGCATTGTGCACACCATCTCCAAGAGCGGGCCTGTTCGGATCCGCAGAGACAGCTTAATGCACCACAGACTTGCATGGCATGCTCAATCAGGGTAATCACGACCGCCCGGTGTACTGTGAGACTATTGTGGTCCCCGATCGTCATCGAAACCCTCATGTGAATGGAGTCCATTATGGCTCGCGTCTGCCCCCTGACTGGTAAGCGCCCGAACGTGGCCAACAAGGTCTCGCACTCGAACATCAAAACCAAGAAGCGTCAGCTTCCTAATCTTCAGAGCAAGCGCATCTGGGTTGAATCCCAAAACCGCTTTATCAAGCTGCGCCTGTCCACACGGGCCCTGCGCACCTTGCGTCTGATGACCATCGAAGAGTTCGCACGTAAAAACAACCTGAACTTGAACAAGCTCTAAACAAGCCCCAGTCCAAGTTAAAAAAAGCCGCCCCCCAGTTGGGTGGCTTTTCTTATTGGATCTTCTCGAAAACCGCCTTGAGTTGTGCGGACGAGAAGGGTTTCTGCAAATATACCTGACCAGGCCTGGGGCGATGCAGCAGGCCGCTAGTCAAAATGGTGCGTGAAGCCATGTCGGGCCACTGACTTTGAATCAAAGCGAGCATGGCCTCCCCATTCATACCGGGCAGACGTTGATCACTCAAGACGACATCAAAGGCTGTGTGGTCAAGTCGCGCGAGGGCATCTTCAGCCGAGTGTACCGCGGTCGCTCGATGACCAAGACTGTGGAGCATCCATGCCACCGTTTCTGCCATGACCTCATCATCGTCGACCACCAAGACGTCCCAGCCAGGCTTGGCTCCCACAGCGCTGAAAGCCGCCTCTGTGCTTGCGACTGGCCCGGGGAAATAGGCCTCTATACTCGCCCCCCCGGTCGCCTCGTTTTCTGCAGTCATCCAGCCACCGTGATCTTGAACGATGCCCCATGAGATGGCCAATGCCAGACCCCGGCCAGGATCAACCCGATAGCTTCCGCCCGAATAAGGTGAACGCAGCTCCCCCAAGAGTTCTTCGGGCCAACCACCGGCTTCGCAGACAATGCGAACCCGAGAAGACCCCGTCTCGTCCGTGATGGCGTTGACGCCAAGGGCAACGCCGCTGCCCATTATGTTGGCTGTGCTCACCAGGAGGTTTTCCCATACCAACGCAAGCAACTCAGCATCAGCGTAAATGGTCGCCTCGGGGGGAATGTCCAACACAAGCTGTACACGCTCCAACCGGCGCCCTAAATTGTCGATAGACTGAGACACGGTGTCGAGCAAAGACAACTGTTCGGGCTCCGGTTTTCGGGGCCGCGCAAAAATTTGTAAGTTCTGAACGATCCGCGCCACCCGTTTGCTGTGCTGGTCGACGATATCCAGGTGTCGCTCTCGTTTAGCCGCGTCCATATCGGGTATCGCCCTTAGCATCTCCAACCGGCCCTGGATGACCGCGAGGGGGTTGTTGATTTCATGAGCGATCTCTGCAGCCAAACGGCCGACACTCGCCATACGCCGTGCATCACGAAGCTCTTCTTCCAAATGCTCCCGCCGAGAATTGTCACGAAGCACAACAAAAGCCATGCCACCGACCAGCTGTGATACTGAAAAGCTCATCTTTCGGCCGCCTTTCAAGCTGACCGATGACTCTCCAACCCCTTCAAAACCTTTGGCACACAAAGCACCGAGCGCACTACCGCTCTCAGAGTCGAATAGCGCACTGAGTGGCAGGCCCTCGCCAGCGGTCGCAGCGCCGCCCCACAACCGGAGCGCCGCCCCATTGAAGAACTGGAGATTCCCTTCACCGTCCACACCCAGGACCGGGTCCTGAAGACCATTAAACAAATGCTTCACAGTCTGGAGGCGTTCTTGTTGCTCTTTAGCGTCATCCATAGTTTATCCAGTGTAGCCTAGATGGAAAGATTCATAGACGAACACAGACCGCGTCACCCTTAATTTGCACCTCAAATACCTGAATTTCAACAGAAGGATTGGTTTTGCACTTTCCATTTTTCAGGTCGAAGGACCACCCATGATAAGGGCAAGTCAACACACTACCCTCGACACTGCCCTCGCCCAACGGGCCGTCCGCATGCGGACAGGTGTTGGAGACTGCCATGTACTCACCGTCAACATTAGCGACGCAAATCGCGGTGCCGCCGGCGATCACTTCGGAAACCTCGCCCGGCTCTAAACCACCCACATGAAGCACCACCTCAAAGCCCTCGGGCGGGGTGACATCTCTCGGCGGCTCTGGGCGGGTCGTTGCCCCCGGGTCGGGAGCAGCATCGTAGCTTGGTGCCGAATAGGATGAATCCGGCGTCCAATCTGGCTGGCCACCTCCAGACGCACCACCACCAAGCATGCCGCGCAAATTGCTACGAATTCCATTCTCTCGGCCAAACAAAAGTGTACGCAATAAACCCATGGGGACGTCTCCGGATTATGATCAGTTGTGCCTTAGCACGACAACCGCTTGGACCCTAATCGGGCCGTGGAGGAAAGGTGTTTCGAGACCGAATCAAAAAACGCGTTCGACGACTGGCCATCAAGGCTTTTGGCATGGAGTTCGACACTGAAGATCGCGACCCGAACGCAGGTGGAAAAGTTGACCCAGCCGATTTCGACCCATCGGTGATCCCCAAGCTCGTCGATGGCGATGGGGACACCCCCGGCCCCAACCACAAAGAAGACATTGGTCGAACTTGGGTGGCCGCCCAAATGACCGGCGGGGGTGCCCCTTTCTTCGTCGACATCCGAAGCCCAACCGAGATGACCGGCGGCGTGCTCCCTAGGGCGCACCGTCTCCCCCATCGCAGCCTCTTGGAGCACACCCACATCCTCCCAGCCAAGAGCGATCGGGTGATCATTTACGACCAAACAGGCGACCAAGGTTCAATCGATCTCGCCGCCGAACTTCGGAGCAAAGGATGGTCCGGGGCACGTAGGCTCAAGGGGGGATACGCGGAATGGATCGAGTACGGCGAAGACACGACACCACCCAAAACCACCACCGAGGGAAAACTCAAGGTGGGCGACGCCTTTGCCGACGGTGACCTCACCGGCTGCATCGTCGATGTCCGACCAGAAGGCGAACTGTGGATTTGGTCCGACTCCCAGGCTTTGGTTATTCAAAAAAAATAAACTAAAGCCAGCCATTTCCCCTAAACTATATTGAGGCTTGGAGGGGCGCATGCGTTTGCTTTTTGGGGTAATTTTGTGGGCTGCTTGCGCCCCAAAACCCAAAGATCAGCGCGCAAATGAAAGCCCTCAAGCCCAGCAAGAGCCCACTCCCCCCGCACAGCTGACCCCATGGGAATACCACAATCCCGAGACCCCTGGGCAATTCGACCAAAGCAAGGCTGAGGCCACGATTGACGCAGCCCTGGTACGGCTCAGGACCGTTGGCGGTGCCGCCCCTCTCGCAGCATACGGACTGGTGATGGAGCACGCCGATGAAGGCTGCCCCTACTTCAGCGAGTACGAGGGCAGCGTGTATTGGTATGGGGGTTGCACCACTCATGATGGGGTCCGATTTGAGGGCTACTCATTCTTCGACACTTACGAAGACACACCGGTTTGGGGCGAGGACTCTTCGATGTCCGGCCCGACCTTAAACAGCCAAAGTTTCGTGATCTTAAAAAACGGCGACCGCTTTGATATGGGTGGCTCCGCCTACGCCATAGAGGGGTGGACCGCGGACGAGGGGCTGTATGCGTGGAGCACAGGGGTGTCCGGTGCATTCGGCTGGAGCCCCCACGAGGACGACCCCACGTGGATGGGTACGGATTTACGCCCAGACATAGAGACCGTCGCCCTCTTGTGGGACTTTGGTGACGGCAGCCAATACAAGGCGTTGATGAGCACAGCCGCCATGGCAGCGCTCCCGACGCAATGGAGCACAGTGTTCGTCTCTGAACTGTTTTCTGTCGACGAAATTTCGGACTATTGGCCCTGCCCAGGCGAGCCCTCTGGCACCATCTCAGTGCGCTCTGAGTCCGGTCACTGGTTCGAGATTGTCTACGATGTAAAGGCCGACGGTGACGACTGGACCATTGCACCCGATAGCTGTGATGGATGCGGCACCGCCTACCTCGATGGGATGAACGTGGGCCAGGCCTGCAATGACTTTTCTGTACTCACCGATTGGGAGGATGCACCATGGTAGTCCTGCTCGCATTTTTGGCGTGTGGCGGGAGCGATCTCGACAAGACGAAACCATATAGCCCTTCCCCTGACCTCGCCTCTCCAGCAGCCATGCTCACCCGCGCCTCTCTCGATGTGCGCGGCGTTCGACCCAGCGTGGCAGACATCGACCAGGTCAACGCCGACCCGAATACCCTCGATGCATTGGTCACCAACTACTTATGGGACGACCGCTTTCCTTTCCGCGTGATGGACCTCTATTCAGAGATCTTTTTGACCGACGGTGAGCAGTTCCCAGTCCCCTTCTCAGCCTTCAGCTTTGACGAGGACATCAGCCCCACAGATTATGTTCGCGCCATCGGTGAAGAGCCCCTGCGATTGCTGGCCACTGTGGCTGCAGAGGATTTACCGTATACCGACCTTGTGACCGCTGATTGGACCGTCCACAACCATGTGCTCGGTGCGATGTACCCCAGCGACTACCCGAGCGATGGGGTTGGGTGGAAGACATCCCAATACACCGATGGCCGGCCTGCAGCGGGCATCTTGAGCACCAACGGCATGTGGTGGCGCTATGGGTCCACAAACTCCAACCTCAACCGCAAACGCGCCAATCAAATCAGCCGAATCTTCCTGTGCAATGACTACCTGGCTCGACCCATCGAATTCACCCGAGACCTCAACCTCCTCGACGAGGCGGCCGTCGCCGACGCCATTGAGAACAACCCTGGATGTGTCGCCTGCCACCTGAGTTTGGATCCCATTGCCAGTCACTTGTATGGGTTTTGGTACGTCGACGAACAGAGTGCAGCAGACGCCACGGTTTATCACCCTGAGCGAGAGCAATACTACCGAGAGATGGGCGCCCCAAACCCTGGCTATTACGGCCAAACTGCAAGCGGCCTCGAGGGCCTCGGGCACAAGATCGCCGCAGACCCACGCTTTATCGAATGCGCTGTCCAGACCGCGTTCAGCCGCCTCATGGGAAGAGATGCCACCCTCTCAGACACCAAAGCCCTCACCGTACATCGTGAGGTATTTCTGAACGAAGGCTTGACCCTCCGCGCACTTTTTTGGTCCATCCTTACCCATCCCCGCTACCGAGCCGGAGCAGATGCCCCCGACGGTTTCGCCCAAGCAAAGTTTGTCTCTGCAGACCTCTTGGCCAGCCAAATCAAAGGCATCACCGGCTTTGAGTGGACCCAAGACGGCACGCGAATGATGAAGTCAGACACCGTGGGTGTTGGCAACCTCGCTGGACGGGCAGACGGCTACCGAATGGCCCGCAATATCCGCTCCCCCAACGCGACCATGCTGCTGGTGTCAGCACGGCTCGCAGAAGTCGCCGCGACCCATGTCATCAAGCGTGAATCTGAGCAAACCGCCGCACAGCGCGAGGTGTTCATCCATGTGGACTTCTCCGAGCACCCAGATACCAACGCCAAAGCGATGGTCCGCCAGCTGCAACACTTGCATAAGGCTGTATTGGGGCGCGAGGTGAGCGCTGACGGTCAAGAGGTCAACGCAAACCTGGCCTTGTGGACCGAGCTTTTCAATGCCTCTGACGATCCTTATGTTGCCTGGGGTGGCGTGCTCATCGCCCTGCTTCGCGACCCTGACTTTTTGATGTACTGAGCCAAATATGATGAACCGACGACACTTTATATGCTCCGCCTCCGCCACCTTAGCCGCCATCGGCTTGAGCCCGCTTGCAGCACTCGGGGCCCCAAACACGGCCTCTCGAAAGCTGATCATCGTCTTTGTGCAGGGCGGCTGGGACCCAACCCGGGTGTTCGCGGACGGGTTTGACCACGATGGTGTAGACATGGAAGAAGGCGCCGAACGCTCAGAGGCCGGCAACATTCCATATATCGCCCACATCGACCGCCCCAGCGTGAGCGCCTTCATGCACGCTAATCACCAACGCATGCTCATCCTCAACGGGGTGATGGTCCGCGCGATTGCCCACGAACTGTGCACCACCATCGCACTCACCGGTGACACCTCTGGCTTATCTGCCGACTGGGCCGCCATCGCAGGCCACGCCGAATCCGACGCCTACACCCTGCCCCACCTGGTGCTCGGTGGTCCGAATTTCGCCGGCGAACTCGGAACTGCCGTGGCCCGAACAGGGTCCAATGGCCAACTCGAGGGCCTACTCAGCGGAGACATCCTCAAACTCGCGGATGGTACTCCCGGCTCCTTGCTGCCACGGCCCGCTCAAGGCATCATCGACCGCTATATCAACCGCCGAGCGCAAGCCCGCGCCCTCAGCGCAAGTGCCGGCATGGACGCCAATCTCGCAGCGGCCTTTTTAGAGGCCAATCGTCGCGCCACGGCACTCCAAGATTATCGCCACGTGATGGACTTTACCGCCACCACAGACCTCAGAACCCAAGCGAGCGTCGGGGTAAACGCGCTGTCCTTGGGGCTCTCGAGGTGCGTCACGATGGGGCACAGCGGAGGCGGCATTAACGGCTGGGACACCCACTCCGAAAATGACGACCAACAAGGGCCCATGTGGGAGAACCTCTTCGGCGGCCTGACCCAGTTGATGGCACTCCTCGAGGACACCCCTGGCACCGAAGCGGCCACCCTGGCCAAGGAAACCACGGTCATGGTCCTCTCCGAAATGGGAAGAACCCCCGCCTTGAACGCCAACCTTGGAAAAGACCATTGGCCATTCACCTCTGCAATGCTGCTCGGCGACGGACTGAGCACTGACCGTGTTGTGGGCGGGTTTGGCGATGGATGGATGGGCGAAACGATTGACTTCAACTCAGGCGGCGTGAGCGACTCTGGTCGGATATTGAGCATCGAATCTGTGGGGGCCACTGTATTGGCGCATATGGGCCTCGACCCCGGCGAACATGTGACCGGAACAGAGCCCATCAGTGGACTGCTGATATGAGCCCCCATCCCTTGCTCACATTATTGCTAGCCTCTGGTTGCGGCTCAGACGACGAGAACCCAAACAAGCACGCCAACGACACTGCAGCCCCGCTTTATATCACCGCACCCAGCACATCCGACATCCCCGACACCGAGGCCACTGCCCTCTCCGCTGGACTGGGTGAAGCCCTCAACGCCATCTTCGCCTTTGAACTCGCCCCAATTGCGGCCGGATACACGACCGCAATGGCCGATATTGACGCCAGTTGCCCCAGCTGGGTGACCGATGAAGAGTCTGTGTATTGGTACGCCAATTGCACAGCGGAGTCTGGCACGCACTTTAATGGGTATGGCGCCATCGTTGACTATGCCGACCTGCCCCCCGAGGATGGCTTGACCTATTGGGGCACCTACATCAGCACCATCGCCACCATCGACTTGTTCTCTGGAGAGACATTTAGCGGTGGCGGCGCCGCCTTTGAGGTGTACGGGAGCAACGATGAAGGCTACGCATTGAGCTATCTCGGCACCGATGGCGGCTTTGATTGGACGGGCCCACAAAGCGAGGGCAGTTGGTTACAAGCCTCAACCGAACTGAGCTTTGTGGCCATCAAACAACAAACCCCGGACTATAAGATTCTTCAGCTGTCGGGCGTGGTTTCAGGGCTCTCCACCGTCGATGCAGTCGTCTTCGATGAACTCACGGCGGTCAACACAACCCTCACTGAGGGGTGCACACCTGAGCCCCATGGTTCGGTGGCCATTCGCGACCACGAAGGGCACTGGTTTGACCTCGAATTCCACGGCATGGACGATAAAGGCACCTTAGACCCAACGACTGGCTGCGACGGGTGCACCGCCGCCTGGTTTGAGGGACGGCCACTCTTTGAGCTGTGTCCTGCTCTCTACCCCTTGTACGGGTGGTCGCTCTAACGAACCCGCCACATTCGCTTTCCGCTTCCACCCTCGCCCACCACAAAGCGAACCGACTTGCGACAGCGAGGACATCGTCCCTCATAAACCTCTCCTGCCGGATCAATGTACACCCGCGAGTACACACGGCAGCACTCAAACATGACACCGAGAAACTTACGTTGAGGGTTGGGTTTGGAGCGACTCATACCCTTCTTTTCGGCCAACCCACGACACGCTTTAGGCAAGACCGCTACCATAGGCTCGATGTTCGCCACAGTATTCAAAACCATCGTCATATTCCTCGCAGGGCTCACATTGGTCCACGGCGCTCAGGCGAGCGAAAATATCCTAAAGCCCGAAGCCCTTGCCGGGACCTGGCACCTGCGCATGGAGACGGCCAGCGATGCCCGTTTTGGCTTTCTGGGCAAGATTCACATCCAAACGACCACACATCTTTTGGTCGCGATTTCTCAGGGCCCGGTGGGTTTGACTCAAACCCAGCAGATTTGCGCCATCAGCTCCGTCCCAAGCAGCAACATTAGCCGCACCATTCTGCCGACTGCCTTCATCTCGCATCTCCCCAAAAAGACCTACACCATCACGGTGGCGAACCAGGGTGAAAATACTTGGCATTACACTGCAGACCTCGGGCAAACCTTTGTCGGCTACGACGGCACCAAGGCTCCAAACGCCATCCCATGGGAGGCCGGTCCCCCCGCCGTTTTTGACTGGGACCGAGATGGAAAACCGGGAGCGACCGTCATTGTCGACATCCCCATCCTCGGAGAAGTTCGGATTTATTTGGTCCAAACCAACCATATGCAACTGAGTGGGTCAGTGCAG
>DBIS01000363.1:0-7734 GCA_002296975.1 Deltaproteobacteria bacterium UBA796
CGCCCATGTCCGAAGGCGAATGGACCGTGGTGGTGTCTGCTGTCGACGGTAGCGGTGTGTACCAAGCAGAATCCGAGATTTGCTACAGCATCCAAAGCAAAGATGATGACGACCTTGAATACGGCGAGGTCAATATTCGTCTGGTTTACGCGGAGGGCGTGGGCGAAATGGAAGCGGTGACCGAGGCGATAAACGCAGCAATTTTGGTGTGGGAAGACATCTGGGCGCCCATGAACTTGCTTCCCGTGGTGCGGATAGAGAATGGCGATTTCTCAAAAGACGTGCCCTATGCCGGAGATGGCTCAGAAGACATTTACGACCTCACCTTGGACTCTTTTGAAGATGAAATCACCATGATGGTGGGCGAAACCATCGATGGGTCGACCTCGTATTTGGGGGTCGCAGGTGGGATTCCTGGCACCTTGACCGCCAATAGCCGCTCGGCTGTGGTGATGAGTTGGCTCGCTGGCGCAGGTTCAGACGGAGTGTTTTCGCCTTTGGAGATCAACATCTTGGGTGAGACGATGGCCCATGAAATCGGTCACTTTATGGGCTTGTTTCACCCGGTTGAGCAAACTTGGGCGATGTGGGACGCATGCGATGACACCCCCAATTGCAGCTCGGAGTCTGAGTGCGACACCCAGCTTGGCACCAACCTGATGTACCCCTCACCGGTGTGCGATGTGAGTACATGTCTCACCCAGGACGCACTCTCCAATATTCAGACTGAAATTCTTCAGCGATATACCGGCACACTTTAGGAGATATCGATGATAGCCATGTTGATGATGTTTGCAGGTCTCGCGGTTGCGACCAAGCCCATGCCGCCGGCAAAACCCTCTGCCTCGCAGATGGCGCTGTATAAGGCGATGAAAGTCCGCGACCCCGTGCCCAATTGTGAGGCCTTGTCGGCCCTTAGCGAGGATATCGCGAACGATTTTGTTTGGTTGGTCGACAATATCCAGCGGCCGCCCTGGGTGGGTGTGCGGGCCGCGCAGTGTGTGCTTATGTCCCATGCCGAGGCCAAGGCTGAGCTTATCGAGGCGTGGATGACCGACCCCCTGAAGATGGGCGTGGCCATTCTAGCCTTGGGTCACCTTGATGAACTCCCCGAGCCTTTGGCTGCACGGTTGGCAAAAGCGGCGTTGAGCGGACATTTGGCTGATAAAGCCGGACGCAGATTGCAAGACTCCGTCCATCCGTCGATTCAGGATTTGATCCTAAAGCGACCAAGTCCTGAACCCCCACCCGTCTCCGAGTAAACCCTATGGCAGACGCGCAGCTAAAGCGCTCATTGGGCTTGGCGACCGTTGTAAGCTTGGGCATCAACGGTGTCATCGGCCAAGGCATCTTCTTATTGCCTGGAAAAGCGGCGGGCATGATGGGCCCTGCGGCGGGGGTCGCTTTGGCCTTGGGCGGCCTACTCTGCTTTTTGATCGCCTTGTGTTTCGCTGAGGTTTCGACCCGCTTTGATGCGACGGGCGGCGCTTATGTGTATGCCCGCGAGGCTTTTGGGGACTTTGTGGGCTTTGAGGTTGGGTGGATGACCTGCTGTGTGGGCATCATCTCTTGGGCCGCTTTGTCGAATGGGTTCACCTTGGTTTTGGGGCATTTTATACCTGAGGTTTCCGACGGGTGGCTTCAGGCGGTGGTGGCGGTGGCGGTCATCACCATGCTCAGTGCGGTCAACTGGATGGGCGCCAGATGGGGTGCGGCGGTGGTGAAGTTTTTCACGGTCGCAAAGCTTGTCCCGCTCACTGTCTTTATTGTGGTGGGGCTGTTCTTTATCGAGCCCACGAATTTTGAGCCGTTTGCACCGATGGGAACGGCACCGTTGGCCGAAACAACCATGCTGCTGCTCTATGCGTATGCGGGCTTTGAGACGCTGGTGGTGCCTGCGGGTGAGATGGAAAACCCCCAAAAAAATGTTCCCCGAGCGCTGTTTATTGTGATGACTTTGGTCACGGTGATCTACATGGGCATCTTTGGTGTGGCTGTGGGCACTTTTGGGGGTATCGCTGGGCACCCAAACCCGGTTGCTGCGGCCTCTGCGGCCTTTATGGGGCCGGTCGGCGGCACCTTGATCGCTGTGGGCATTTGTTTGAGTGTGTTTGGGACCAACTCTGGGTCTGCCTTGGTGACGCCTCGACGGTTTTTTGCCCTTGCAGAGCGTGGGGACCTGCCACCGGTGCTCTCACAAACCGACCTCAAAACCGGCGCGCCAAGGGCGGCGATATTGCTCACCTGGGCTTTGAGTGTTGGTCTGTCCTTGTCGGGATCTTTTGTGGAGCTCGCGGTCTTGGGGGTGGTGGCGCGCTTTGCCCAATACATTCCGACTTGCATCGCCGTTTTGGTCTTTCGTCGTAAGGGTCCGTCCTCGGGCTTTATTGTTCCGGGTGGGGCGGTCATCCCGGTTGTGACCATTTTGATGTGTGTGGGCTTGTTGGCCGCCACAGACCCTTCTCGCCTGATCAAGGGGGCGGCGGCATTGGCCTTGGGTGTGCCTTTGTACTTTTTGTCGCGGCATGCGGGATGGGCCTCCAAACTCAAGGCCTGATGGGTAGCGAGGCGGGGGGATGGAAAAGATGAAAAAGCCCAGTTTCCATGGCTCATGTTGTCGGTGGTGATGTGGATCTTGGTGCGCCGAGAGCGGATCAACCCCGATTGAGTGACTTGACGTTGCCCGGGGCCGCGATACATACGGGGTCGCATTCCCGCTTAGCTCAGCTGGTTAGAGCATCTGACTGTTAATCAGAGGGTCCGCAGTTCAAGTCTGCGAGTGGGAGCCATTTAATAAAGTCGTCTCTCGGGGCGGCTTTTTTTGTGTCTCCCGTGGGCGAAAGCTGAGCGAAGTCGGACGACGGGCAGATCTCGGAACGAGCCGTTCTTCGGGGCAGTTTTGTTGTTGATGAGAGATCAACCGTGCGGCTGAGGTCACACTCCGGCGTCAGTCCGCTGCGGACTGAGGCGCACTCTCCTGAACCCGTGCACCCGCGTTTCCGATCCGCTGATAGATACGCAGGTCAAACTGGGACACCACCGCCAGCAGATGGTCGAAGATGTCCGCCTGAATGCCCTCGTAGGCCACCCAGTCCTGGTCGGAACTGAACACGTAGATCTGGAGCGGGAGCCCGTGCTCGGTCGGCGCCAGCTGTCGCACCAGGAAGGTCAGCCCCGGATGGATCTTGGGGTGATTCCGGAGATAGGCCACAACATAGGCGCGGAAGGTCCCAACATTGGTCAGCTGCCTGGGATGCAGTGAGGTCGCGGCTTCCCCCTCGTGTTCGGCGGTCCACGCATCGAGTTCCGTCCGCTTCTCCCCGAGATAGTCGGCCATGTAGTGAATCTGCGCCAGCCGCTCCAACATCGCGTCATCGCAGAACCGGATCGAGCTGATATCGATGTGGAGAGACCGCTTGATCCGCCGCCCGCCCGACTCCGACATCCCCCGCCAGTTCTTGAATGACTCGGAGATCAAGGCGTAGGTCGGAATGGTGGTGATGGTCTTGTCGAAATTCTGGACCTTCACCGTGGTCAGTGCCACCTCCATCACGTCGCCATCGGCACCGTACTTGGGCATCTCGATCCAGTCACCGGGGGTCACCATCTGGTTGGCCGACAGCTGGATGCCCGCCACAAGTCCGAGAATGGGGTCCTTGAAAACCAGCATCAGGACCGCGGTCATCGCGCCGAGGCCGCTGAACAGCAGCGCCGGAGACTTGCCGATGACCACCGAGAGCGCGCCGATGAACGCCAGCCCGTACAGCAACAGCTTTGCGACCTGTAGGAAGCTCGTCAGTGGCAGCCGTTGGCCGAGCTGGGAGGCTTTCAGGATGTCGACTGTGGCGTTGAGCACCCCGTCGGCCACCCCGACGACGACGGCGACCATGTAGAGCAGACAAGCGGCCGTCACGAACGAAGTCGCCGACGTGTCCGTCCCGAGCACCGCAGGCGTGAAGAAGTTGATCACCGCCGCCGGCGCGATGTGTGCGAACCGATGAAAGACTCGGCGTTGAATCAACACGTCGTCCCAGTGGGTCTGGGTACGACCTGCCAGACCGATCACGGCACGCAGAACCAGTCGTTTCGCCACGAGGTTGGCGAACACCGCAAGGAAGACCACCACCAGGAACCCCGTGGCGGTCGTCGCCATCGCTGCAAACCCAGTTGTGAGACCCTGACCGACGAGCCAAGTCTTGTAGACATCCAACATGTGGTCCCTCATTGCCCGACGCGCTGTCATGCCCCAGGACGGTGCATCGTATAGCCCATAGCGACATGCGGGGTCCTCGGATCAAGTATTTCCAGCCGCTGCAGCCGTCTCGGGCCCTGTTGGGCATCAGCGGGCTTGTCGGCCGCTCGTGTGTTTGGGACTCCGAGGTGGTTTCCTATCCTTTGACGACCCCAGGCAGTTTGATTCGATTGGCAAGGCGATCCGGCATCTTGGGTTTCTTGCTTTCCTGATCGCTATGGCCGTCCTCAATCCAGATCAGGAAGCCTTCAAGGAGTCCATTGAGAGCTGGCATCAGAGTGGTTTCATGGAGGCCTTTAGGGGAGGCATCTCCGCGCAGTCCAAAGAGGGCTACATCACCAATTATGGATGTATGAAATACTATCTTATTAAAGGTGGGGCGCCCCAATCCGAGGTGGATGAGGTGTGGCCAAGGCTGGACAAAGTGGCCAAGGTCACATTGCTTGACGAGATGGTTGATGGGCTGCGAGGGGTCATATCATTCAAGGTTCGAAAGAATTTTGTGTTCTTCTCCCTTGCTTTTCACAACACATCCCCCGAGTTTTGGGGAAACTACGAGGAAAATCAGCCAGGTGCTCTCTTTACGGTTGGTGTGCTGGGCCAGGTTGTCGGCCCATTTTCCCTGCGTCAGCCATCCCACACCACACACCCGAACAAACCGAAACACCCCGCCACAGACCCGCCCACTCCTGCACTCAGCCGCCCATTTCAGGCGGGTGTAGAGCGCTCAGCCGCTATTGCCTGCTACCTGTCGCAGTACGTGCAGTTGTTCCACGAGCAGCCGATGGTTGCTTGCAGAATGTACCTGTGGGCCTCGGAGGGAGGCCGATAGAGCTTGCCGACGTAGCGCATGGTGATTTGGTTCTAATTCCTTCTGGTTGATGGTGTTCCCACGTGTGTCTCACAACTTCAACGTCGAGAGCGAGGAACGTAAGAGATCCTCTCTCGAGTCCGAGCGGTCCACCATGGAGTCGGTCGGGACAGCTGTGGCTGGGGGCTGATTTGGGGCTGCTTGGCGCTTGTTTTCGGTCGAAACCAGGCGGCTTGAGCTGTCGAAGTCGGCCGTGAACCGCAGTTTGCGCGCTAGGATGCGCCTTCAAGCAGGCTCGGTTTTGGACTAATGTTTCCTATCCTTGGGTCCAGTGCGCGGGTGCGAGGACTTCGTGGTCTTCGCCCGCGTAGGATAGTGGCGAGACCACCCGAGAATGATGCGCTAAGCTGCTCCTATGTCGAAGCCTATTTCCATGCGTGGCACCCTGATGTCGACCCGCAAGAAGGTAATTTTCGCCCTCCTTGCGACGGTGGTTGGGTTGTTTGGGCTGGAATTTGGCTTTCGAGGCGTTGTGGCGCTCACTTCTGACCGCCTCCCTGGCATGATCGATCAATACCGGGCTCGCTGGTATCCGAACGATGTTGCCTCTCTCGCATACCGGCCTCATCCGTACTTCGGCTATGTCCGGCGGGATGGAGGGCCCACAGACGGGATCAATTCCCTTGGGTTCTGGGGTCCCGAATTGGATGTAGAGAAACCGCCCAACACCCTGCGTATTGTGGCGCTCGGTGGGTCGACGACTGCCGGCCCGTTGGCCTGGCCCTATCAATTGCAGACTCAATTGTCGACGGCGCTTAAGCCTGTCGGTGTGCAGGTTCAGAACCTCGGAATCGGTGGTTGGACCAGCGCTGAGGCGGTTGCAGCCTTCGCGATGGTGGGCCTCTCGTACCAGCCCGATGTCGTGGTGGTGCATTGCGTAAACAATGACATGGAGCCCATGCGCGCACTGGCGCCTGCCGTCGACTACAGCCACTATCGGCGAGCGATGAACGTCCTCCAAGATGAGGTCGGAGAGGCTCGGATCCACAAGAGCAACCAGGAGGCCTTCGATGCAGTGGTCGCAGGGCTCTCCGACCTATTCGTCTACTTCAAGATGTTCCGGACCGATGCGTTGCCCACCCGGGCAACGGTGCATGCGCTCACTACCTGGCAGGGAGAAAGCACGGCCGAGCCCTCGCAGGGTGCGATCGCCATCTACAAGCGCAACCTCACCTCCATCGCCGCGCTCGCGGAAGCAAACGGCGCCACCATGGTCGTGGCCACCATGCCGGTCATGAAGACACCACGCGCAGGCATGCCCTCGTTGCCATCGGGTCACATCAAGTCCCTCGAATTCCAGAACCAACGGTTGCGTGACTTCGCTGAGGAGGAAGGGTGGGTGCTGGCTGATATGGCGGCCATTGCCCCCGAGCTCGCCCCATACTTTGAGGATGCCATCCATGTGGACATGACCGGGGAGCGCATGAAGGCTGAAGTTGTCGTCCAGGCGCTGTTTGAGGCGGGTGTGTTGGGCGACCGGTAAGCCCAGCCCAGTGGGGCGGTTGGTCACCGCGGAGTTCAGTCCTCATGGTTTCCGGAACCCCAACGTTAATCGGGTCCACTCCTCTCCACTGCGCGCATCCCACGAATACCGTATGCGCCTCCATTGCTTCGAATTCGTAATCAGCAGGCCGCGTGTTCAAGTCGCGTTCTCGGCAACACCTCGAAGCCTCGGTCCACTGGCCGGGGCTTTGTTGTATTTCGGGAATAAACCCTGCTAACATCGGGGCATTGGAGGACTGCAATGTCTAGTACCGACGGCCCCGATCGGCCCCATCTTCACAAAAACTTGATCGCTGAGCCATGCCCCACCCTGGGCCTCTCACCCGACTTTGATGATGGCGCCGCCGCCAAGGCGTGCGAAGGCTGCGACGAGCGCGTCCACAACCTCAGCGCCCTGTCCCAAGATGAGGCGGCGGAGCTGCTCACTCAACAGGATGGCATCTGCGTGCACTACGAAGTGAGCCCCAGCGGCGGCCCGCAGTTTCGCACCCCACCCACACGGCTCAAGCCCGCATTGGTGGGCGGGATCACCATGGCTCTCGCAATGGTGGCCGGCTGTGGAAAGGAGTCATCGGGAAATGGGGGGGGCATAGAAGCTGAATCTATAGACGTCTCCTCTGAGGCCGTTCAAACAAGCGGAACAACGCCAGAACCCAACGAGACAGATGCCTCCAAGCCGGTCGGAGACATAGGTCCCAAGACCAAGCCAAAGCACAAGGTGGGGCGGATATCAAGGCCCCGCCGGCCCACCAACACAGCTGCGAAGGCCACGGCGAACGAGGCGGACTGTGAGGACGAGCCCACACAGCCATAGGCCCGCTGTTCACCTTATGGCTGAGCCTCGTACCCTGAAAAGACATAGTGAACTGCGTAGTCGGTTGCGAGACCGTCGCAATCGGCTCCGTACTGCCAACGCTGAAACACAGCCATGGACAAGGTCTCGCCCGCAGGAACCCGAATTCCAGACTCAAAGTGGTATGCACCTGCGGAACCTGGGTCGGAGGTCGCACCATTTCCGAAGGTGTCATACACCGGCGAATTCGTGAGTATCCGCCCGACCTGTTCTCCTGAACTCAGGCTCGGTTTTGGACTAATGTTTCCTATCCTT
>DBIS01000363.1:8053-8239 GCA_002296975.1 Deltaproteobacteria bacterium UBA796
GGACTAATGTTTCCTATCCTTCCCCGTTGACTGGCCAATATTGGAGCTTATATCTGGTTTCTCTCCGTGTGATCTCCCCATCTGGCAGGGTACAATCTTTTCGTGGCTGACAAATCCAATAAGCCCCAGAGCGCTTCCAACTCCGCCAAGGGCGCCGATCGTTCGAGGGTGACAGGGGTTGGGCCG
>DBIS01000067.1 GCA_002296975.1 Deltaproteobacteria bacterium UBA796
GCCCCCACGGCTCAACGATGACATTGGCCGAAGGCAAGGAAGGGAGAAGCGCCCGAACCGAGGCCTCCATCTCCCGCCCTGTGGCCACCAAAATCCGGTCGATGGGGATAATCGGCAGCAAACGCTCAATGGTCTGGACCAGCATTGCGGCCTCTCCACCGAGCGCCACACATTGTTTTGGAAGAGCGCGACGAGAGACCGGCCAAAACCGCGTACCCCGTCCTCCTGCCAACACAAGCGCATACAAGCCGTCCATCACGCCCTCAGAAAAGTTCACCGTGCAAACTCTGTAGCGCAGCGTAGGCCACCACCGCCACTGCATTCGCGAGGTTTAGGCTTCGGATTGCTCCAGTCATCGGGATGGTCCATGCGCCGTGTTCTGCGATATCCTCAGCGCTCAACCCACGAGATTCGGGGCCAAAAAGCAAAATATCTCCACGGGCCCAAGAAATTTGGCCGTATGTCCGGCTGACTTTGGTTGAAAACAGGTGCACTCGCCGCCCCTCTGCCCAGGACCAAAACGCCTTATCGTCGGCGTGCTCTTGGAGGTCGACATTCTTCCAGTAGTCCACACCCGCACGACGAACCGCCTTCTCGTCAATCTGAAAGCCCAAAGGATGAATCACATGGAGGCGTGCATCCAAGCCCAGGCAAAGCCGCCCGATATTGCCTGTGTTGGGCGCAATCTCTGGATTCATCAACGCGATGTGGATGAATGGGTCGGCGCTCAACTGTCTGAACCTTCGTGTTTGCCAATCACCACGCCAGCTGGCTTGAGCAACTTTGATCCCACCCGGTAGCCTGCGCTAAAAACCTGCACAACCATGCCGTCTTCCTCTGGACTTTCAACCGCAATCACAGTCAATGCCTCGTGAAGATTTGGATCGAATGCTTGGCCAATCGGGTTGATCACCTCAAGCCCGATCTCCCCGAATGCAGCCATAAACTGGCTTACGACCATCTTTAGGCCTTCTTTGGTGTCGCCATCTTCAATCGTATCCATAGAGCGGTTGAGGTTGTCCAATGGGTCAAACATCTTGGCGACCGTCTCGCCCCGTTGGATTTGACGCTGAAATTCTGCTTGGCGAACCAAACGCTCTTTGGTGGCCTCGACGTCTTCTTGAAGCTGACGATAAGCAGCACTCACCGCACGAAGCCGAGCCTGCAACTCGTTGACTTGGGCTTTGGCCTCAGTCAACTCCGGATTCGGGTCGATGACGACCACGCCACCGTCCTCATCTGGGGCCAGCTCTCCGACCTCGATATCATCCATCTCAGGGGCTTGTGGTTCATCGGTCATAATCGTCTCCCAGTTAGCGGACTGCAGAGCTAACCAAGCCCCCGATAAGGTCAAGCACAAGACGCCATTGAGCCCCCATCAGGCCCCAAAGCTACTGTAAACGCAACCCGGGCTGATCAGAGAGCAAGATGGCGCTGCTTGATAGGCGAATCCGCTGCTCTACCTGACCGTGCAGCCGCTCTAGGAGTTGACGGTGCCAACTCCGAATCACGGCCGGATAGGCCCATATGGCCGCTGGAATACCCAGCCCCCACCAGAAACTGAACTTCCATGCAGCACCCAATGCCCCGAGGCCAATCAAGACCGCAGAAAAAAGCATCAGGTCTCGGGCCCACAACTGTGACCGTACAAATCGCGCTCCTCGCTCCAGATGGGGGTCGAGCAAAAACGACTGTTTCATCACTTCGGAAATTTTCGATCGGCCTGCGAGGTCCTGGCGATCTGCGAGCAAACCAAGCGCCACCACAAGCCCAATGGCCCCTCTCCCTTGAGGCCAACCGTGAATCCCGCGAGCTTGTTTGACCGCCAAAGCGTATTGGCCCTGCCTCAGCTTGGTGACGGCACCGTGGTACTCCAAGGCTGGGTCATCTGGAAAATAGCGGCTGCCCATCACCGTTGCGGTCACGGCCTCGTCGTCAGAACCGAGCATGTCGGCCATCACTGCGGCCCCTAAGTAAGCGACCCGTCTGAAATTCTGTTGGGTGTACGCCTCTACAAAATGGGCCAAGGCCCGAGAGAAATTCCCCCTGGATATGGCCTGCATGCCGAGCATCACCAAATCTAAGTCTGCCTCGTCCCCTCCCCAAGAGAGCCCTTCAACTTGAGCGAGGTCCACATCTCGCGCTTGTTGTACCAAGCTGCCAAATCCGGTCAACACCAAGCCACAGTCGTGGGTATGGAAAAATGAGATGAGTGACTCGACAGACACCCGCGCAGCAAATGAAACCCCATCCAAAACCTTGATTAGCTCAAAAAAAGCATCGCGGTTTGGGCAGCCACTTTGGGTATCAAAACGAAAGACATAAAGGAGAAAGTGGCCGTCCACGAGTGCGTCATCCAATAATTCATCATTGGGCGGCTGTATAAAATATACCTGATGCTCTGAGGTGACCTCAAGCAAGGAAATACTGAAACGCTCGGGGTCGATGGACACCGTAACCAGGCACCGCCTGAGAAATGCGGCAACCTCAGCTGCCAGGAGGTGGGTCGGACCGCTATCCTGGTCGACGACTTGGAGTTCTGGCCAACCATGACTCGCAAAAAATGAGCGACGAAGTTGCCCAATACGAGACAGGCAGTGTTGTTTCTCGGCGGCGATAAGCTCTCGGTCACCATATCGGAGGTCCGCAGATGCCACGCGGCGCTGGTAGAGTCGAACCGACTCCTCAAAGGAAAAGCGGCGGACCACACCATCCCGGCCAATGATTTCTACCGGAAACTCCACCTCGCTGGCGTAGTTTTTTCGACGATAGCGACGAATTTTACTCGCTTTGCTCATGGGTACCCTGCTTCACTTACTATATATCATCGTAAGGAGCAGATGAGGAGCCTATTTGGACTGCCAACCCGTCGACTGGGTCCAGGCCCACCGCCCTTGGTCGGCGAATAAACCATCGCCCTGACGCGCACGCCACTCCAAAGAAATTTCGCCCGCCCGCAGGCCCATCTGCCACCATCCATGCCCTGGAAAGACCAAACCGCTCATTTTTCGGGCAAAACCCTGAAACTCTCCGGTCCCCATGGCGAGGTCCAACTGCTTTTGACTCGGTGGATCGCTGAGGGCGGAATACGAGGAGATGATTCGGTCAAGACCCCGTTCAAAGCTCGAGTCGAGGGCCGGTTCGCTGGCACGGCCGGGTATGCCCCGGTCTAAATCTGCGGCAGGGCTTCCGCCTCCGCCTGCGACCAGATGTAAAGTCCCAAAAGCCCCTTCGGGTAAAAAGAGTTGGGTATTGGCCGCCCCAGCGGAGATGACCGCCCGTATCGATAACAGCGGTGCGACACCTTGTATGAGCGCCAGCAACTCTGATGCACCTTCATCGGGTGCTGCATTGTCGCGGATAAGCGGCGACTGGTGCATAAAGACCAACAAGCCTTTCCCGGGCTGGGTCACCACCGTTTTCAGCCAAGTCAACTGCTCCTGCCAACGGCTCCCCAGGCCTGATTTGTTGCTATCGAGCACAATCACTCGCCAGCGCTCACCGTCACCGACCACCAAGTCGAAGTGCTGCCATGTGGCAACGCGGCCAAAGCCAATAGATGGACCAAAGCCCGGAAACACGTCGGCGAAATCCTCGCAACTTGGCTGCCGGACACAATCTCTATCGCCCACCACCGGAACGACCGGAATCCGCTGTAAGGCCGAAGGCGGGGCTGTGTGGCCGTCTATCAAAGAGGCGAATTGCTTGGAAAACCTGTTCCAGTTGCTCTTGGAGCTGGTCGTCACCATATCCCCAAGATGGACAAGCATCGTCATGGGCGAACCCATACCCACCACCATCATATCCCCGATCACATCAGCAGCAGCCGAGCCTTGGATCGCTCGTTTTTTGTCGAGCATGCCGGCAGCGGGACGGGTATTGCCCACAACCGCGATTGTGATCTCTGGCAGGACCAAGGACCCGCCATCGTCGATAGCGAGCCGGTGGGAGGGAAGCTCGGCTTTTGGGGCAGCCATAAGCGATGACATCATGAAAAATATAATCAACATCGTGGCCCACCATGCCACCATGGTGTCCGATTGTCCAGCAAGCGATTAGCTGCCTGCCTATGCTCATTCGTCTTCTTTTTTTGACCCTCGTCGCCGGATGTGGCGGCGCGCGCGGCCCAGTCGCCCGTCAGCTAAAGACGACCCCGCCTCCTGTTTCAGCCGAACCATCTGCCGATCAGGATACCCAAACCCCACCGTGGCACAACCGAACAGGCCAATGGGCAGGGGTGCCCTTTTCTGGGCGGCCAATGGTTTTTTGGTCTAAAAAAATCGGGTCATCGGTGCCCCACCCCATCACGACCAACGGAGATCTGTTTTTTGCTGTGTCATCTGGCGCCATCCATGCATTCGATATGGGGGGCGCACTCCAATGGCGCACCGAGGCCAACGCAGACGGGCCGGTTTTTGTTGCTGAGGAGGGGCTTTATGTGCCCACGGCATTCGGGGTGATGCAACTGCTCAGCCCACAGACCGGGGCAATCATGGCCTCGTATGGCGGGCAGTCGCCGATTCAGACCGTGCCGCTTTTACTTGGCGGGACGCTCGCTTGGGTCAACGACGATGGCGTGGTTATCACACCTACCGCCCAAGCCTCACCAGCACTGTCCGGCCCCGTGTCCGACGCCGCCTCCGATGGGCAACGTTTGATTGTTGGCAACGCCCTTGGACAGGTCGTCGCGCTCTCTCATGGCGGGGTCCACTGGACGGCTCAGTTGCCCGGACCCATTTTGTTTCACCCCATCATCGATGGCGATCGTGTTTATGTCTGCTTTGGACTTAAGGATGGTCAGCCTGGGGGCGTCGCAAGCATCTATTTGGGCGATGGTGGCTTGATTTGGCTGACGCGTCTTCGGGGCCAACCCGGAGCAGCCCCAGCGCTAGGCGAGCACTTAGTTGTGCCTGGCGAAGACGCAGAGCTCATCGCTTTGGACCGAAATCATGGGGGTATCCGCTGGCGCTCACCCGGACCTGATGTATTTACCGTCCAACCTGCAGTGGTCGGAGATGCTGTTTACGCTGGCGATGCAGCTGGACGGGTGCATCGGATTGACATGGCCGATGGCGGAACGGTTTGGAGCCTAGAGTTGGGTTCAAAAATCACAGCGGTTCCGGCGGTTAACGGTGGCCTGATAGCCTACGGTACGGCAGACGGACGCTTGATCGTCGTGGGGAAAGAGTGAACAACTGGACAAGCACAGACGGCGATATTTTACTCGTCCCGGGCCTACCAGACTTGATGCTCGCTTGTGGTGACGAGCTGCTTTGGGTTTGCGCCTCAGGCCTCTTTATTCACGGGCCTAACGGGCTAATTATTAAGGCCGCTGGGGGGTTGGCAGGTGTGGCCTACGACACAAACACTTGGGCGCTGTTGATGACAAGCCCGTCTGGCTTCACGGTTCTCACATCCAAACGGGACGGCACCGAAACAAGCGTCATCCTGCCCTCAACAGTTCTTTCTGCCCATATCGGGGTGAACTGGACCGTCTTAGATCACGGTATTGAACGAAGCGTGGTCCAAACATCTTGCGGTACGGTTGTGCCCGTCCCAGTAGGCGCCCAAGATGCACGACCCCAGCCATGGCTGACCGGTGCCGGCTTGATTTGGTGTGATGGCGACCGGCTATATCGGCTTCGAGATGGTGAGAAGGTCCGCAGTGCTGGCACTTTGGGTGCTCGCCCCAAGCGTTGGGCGGCGGGGCCACACGGTGCTGCGGTGTTCGAACTCACCGATGGTTTTATGGGCATGAGCCCATCGGGTGCACCCCTAGCGCTTCCAGTTTTCGACTTTGAAACCCTGCGTTTTTCTGCCGATGGCAACACAGTTTTGTGTTTGGGCGAAGACGGTCTGATGGCGCTAAACTTAAATACCGGTGGAATCATCGCGGCCAGAGCCGTCTTTCACATGCCCATTGGGTACGGACCGAGGGCGCTGGTGCTGGATGAAGACTCTGGGCAGGTTCAGAGCTTCGAGGGTATTCCTGCGGCTGAGGGCTTTCTTCCTTGTGGCACTGCGGTCCACCAAGACACGCTTTATGGGCCAGGGGGAACAGCGTGGGACATTCCAAGCGGTCTTCGAATTTGGGATACATCCCCGCTCAGCGCCCCTCATTTGCTGGCACATAAAGATGGGGTCATTTCGGTTGGAGAGCGAATTCATGGCTTTGATTTACAAGGAAACTGCACCCACGACTGGCCGCTTTTTTTAAGCGAAGAGCTCGATGGCGAGATCGTGGACCTCCATTGGGTGGACGGTCAACTCGTTATCGAGGTCGAACAGGGCTTTGTGAAGATCGGACACAATGGAAAACGCCTGGGCAGCCAAGCACCAGTCCAGACACCTCAACCACCTGTTTCAGCCTGTAAACCTTGGGTGTTCTCAGAGGAAACTGGCCTGGTGTCTTGGGGTGAACACTGTTGGCCAATCGCCTTCGACGGGCTGGCCATCACCGAGTCCGGCGACGCATTAGCCTGGTCTGAAGATGGTATTTTGATGCTGCTGGAAACCCCGACAAAGGGCTGAGCTACTCGACCGTCACCGACTTGGCCAGGTTCCGAGGGCGGTCGATATCGCGCCCCATGGCGAGCGCTGTTTCGTATGCAAGCAACTGCAATGGAAGCACTGTCAGAAATGGTGTGAACCAACGAGAAGTCTTTGGCACCGCAATCGCGAAGTCAGCCTCTTCCGCTATCGGGTCGCCTTCTGTGTGAATCAACACCACCCGCGCGCCTCGGGCCCGACATTCTTGAAGGTTCGATAGCGTCTTGTCTCGCACCTCATCATCTGGGGCGACCACAATCACCACACTGCCCTCCTCGAGCAGCGCGATTGGACCGTGCTTCATCTCTCCAGAGGCGTAGGCCAAACACGGGATATAGGTGAGCTCCATCAACTTTAAGGCACCCTCAGCAGCGACCGCCTCGGAGAGACCGCGCCCCATAAACAACACCGATCGGCATTCCGAAAGCCACTCAACAACACGGGCGACGTCTAGCTTTTTGGCTAAAAACCCTTCAACTAAATCTGGGACGTCCATCAGCCCTTGAGCGAAATCCCGACCCTCATAGGGCGCGAGCGTCCGGGCCCGCGCTAGCTGCAGTGTAAATAAGTACAACGAAGCAATCATATTACTAAAGGCTTTGGTCGAAGCCACCGCCATCTCTGGGCCGGAGTGGATATAAACCCCGTTGCCACACTGGCGCGCGATGGACGAGCCAACCACGTTGACGACCCCCATCACATGTCCGCCCTTGATTTGGACTTCTTTCAGCGCCCCGAGGGTATCTGCGGTCTCTCCGGATTGGCTGACGGCGAAATATAAGGACTTGGGATCGATCACCGGATTGCGATGGCGAAACTCGCTGGCGACCTCTGCAGTGGCCGGAACACGGGCCAACTGCTCGATGGCCATGGCCCCAACACGACAGGCATAATGGGCCGTTCCACAGCCGATGAGGCCGACTCGCCGGAATGCGTTCAGCTCTCGACTGCTAAGCTCAAGCCCGCCAAGATTGGCACGGCCCTCCTGAACCACAACCCGCCCTGACAGGCAGCGTCTGAGGGCTGCAGGCTGCTCATGAATCTCTTTGAGCATGAAGTTGGGGTAGTCACCTTTCTCTGCTTCGGCCCATTCCGCCTCCAAAGTCTCCACCACCCGACTGCGAGGGGCGCCATCGAGGGTTGTGGTCTCGATGCCACTGGACTGGATTCGGGCAACATCGCCGTCTTGTAGGTAAACCACTCGCCGCGTGTAAGGCACCAAAGCGTGGGGATCGGAGGCCAAAAATGTCTCACCCTCTCCCAAACCCAGCACAAGGGGTGAACCGTTTCTTGCAGCGATGATGGTGTCTGGCAAGGCACTGAAAATAACCGCAATGCCCCAAGTTCCGCGAACCAACTGCAGGGCGGCGGTCACCGCAGCGAGCGGGTCGCCCTCTCCTTCGAGGCATTTGGCGATGAGATGAGCCAACACCTCGGTGTCTGTTTCGGACTCAAAGACCACGCCCTCCGCCCTGAGGCTCGCGCGCAGCACGCTGGCGTTTTCGATGATGCCATTATGAACCAATGCGAGCTTACCGCCACCTGCCACGTGGGGATGCGCATTTTCGAGCGTCACACCACCATGGGTGGCCCAGCGTGTGTGAGCGATACCTGTTTTGGGCGTTAAGCCCTCTGGCACGACGCCCCTCAGGTCGGCAACACGGCCCACAGAACGATGTACCTGGACGGGGCTGCCAGCCAAGGCGATCCCCGCGGAATCATAACCCCTGTATTCCAAGCGGCGGAGGCCCTCCAATAAAACTGGGGTTGCTCGACGTTGACCCACATATCCAACAATTCCACACATGGTCGCTCCAGGTGTCTCAACCATAACCGCGTGGAGGCCTGCGCGTGGCGGCCCTGGGGGCACAACCGGTTACCGTGGAAGTATCATGCCAAAATTCAAGCCCGAATCGTCCGATCCCGCCACCCCAGGCCAGGCTGTTCAGCCCTCGAATTGGTCTGGGGCGGTCTCCAAAATTATCTCTCGCATTCGCCCAGGCGGCGGTGTGGTGAACCTAAAAGTAAACGACGAAGGCTATACGGAACTGTGGGAGGACGAATCTGGCTTTAGCGCCAACTTGGACGCCGACCCCGACACCGGCTTTGAAATGTTCGATGATCCAACAACAGAGCTTTGGGACCCCCCAACGCCTGGGTCTGGAGCGGCCTTAGCCCATCAGCCTTCACCCGAAGATGACGCCCATATCGCTGAAGGCCTGGCCAAAATCGCTAAAGCCGATGGCATCACGGACGCTTCAAATATCGCGATCGACTTGCTGCTGAAGCACGTCCCAGCAGAGAGCGGGTCTGTGTTGGTCAAAGAGGATGATCAATTGCGTTTTGTGGCGGTCCGAGGTCCCAAATCCAGGCAGATCATCGACCGCACCCTGAAAGCAGACCAAGGGGTTGCCGGGGTTGCGCTCCAGACTGGAAACACCTTGCTGATTCGCCGCGCACACACCAACGCTCAGCACGACTCTAGCCTCGATAGGTCCCTAAACCACCTCACACGCACCATCCTCGCCATTCCATTGGTTCATTTGGGTGAGGGCTTGGGCGTATGGGAGTTGCTCAACCCATTTGGCGACGACACATTCAGTCCTCGACACCAGAGTCTGGCCAACAAGGTCTGCGGGGCCTTGGCCCTACGAATCTACCGCCATACCCAAAGCGCCCATCAAGGCTAAGTACGCTGGCGCAGGCACATAGCGGCGCACATCTCCACCGTTCGATGCGATCTCTCGCACCAACGACGACGAAATAAAGATGTTGTGGGGCTCGGCCAGTAAAAACACGGTCTCCACCTCGGGAGCCATGTCCATATTTGCCAGCCCTATCTGAAATTCGAACTCAAAGTCGGTGACGGCGCGCAAGCCTCGGAGGATAATTTGAGCCTCACGCTTGTGGCAATAATCGACCAGAAGACCATCGAAAACATCGACAGAGACATGGTCTATATCGGCGACACATGCCTCTAAAACTGCGACCCGCTCTTGGGTGGAGAGCAGATAGGACTTGGACGGGTTGGTCCCGATAGCCAAGATGACCTCGTCAAAAAGCCCCACAGCTCGCCGAACCAAGTCCATATGGCCGACGGTGATGGGGTCAAAGGAGCCGGCGTATACCGCGATGCGCTTCATGATTATCTCCACACAGCCAAGCTATCGTGTGGGGGGATTTCTTCCCACCGGGATGTCATCACCGTACACCGCGAGGAGCAGGCGTTTCAGCTTGGGTGTACCGCGGAGGCGGGCCAAACTGGGGTCGAGGCGAATATCTTGGCGGAATTCAATATGATGAACGGTGTCCATGACGCTTACGTCCGACAAGGCGCGTCTTAGAAAGCGGTAAGCCTTGCGATCCTTACCCTGGGCAGCGGCGATCTTGGCCCGATGAAGATTCGCGAAGGGTCGCTCGTGTGCT
>DBIS01000332.1 GCA_002296975.1 Deltaproteobacteria bacterium UBA796
AACGCTCGAGATTGTGCTCACCACCCTCAGCTCACCCGAGCATGATGATGGGTTCGGATCCGCCCTCGCATACGGCCGAGGGCAACTTTGGATCGGCGCACCTCACGGCAGCGAAGGCCGCGTTTATTCCTGGGATGGCGCTGAAATGACCGTGGCATTGTCTGGGGATGGGCGCCTGGGCAGCCATTTGGCAGCCAAAGACCAGCGCGTTTGGGTAGCTGCACCCTTGGCTCACCAGGTGACCGACCAAAACGGGATGGTCGTGACCGAAGAAAAAAGCGGGGTGGGTATCGCTTTATCTACCGATGGGCATATCGCATGGGCCGAGGGCTGGTTGGGGCCAAACGGGAGTGAAGGTGCAAGCCCCGGGCGGCCGACATCCCTTCTATCAGCCGGAAACCAACTCGCGATTGGGATGGCTCATGGGACCATCGCCCTGTCTGTTGGGACCCTGCAATGGTCACGCCCCCACAACAATGACGAAGCTGGGTTTAGTTTGGCTGCTGCCAACATCGAAGGCACCGAAATATGGCTGGGCGGCGCGCCGGCCTCAAACATGGTGTACGCCTTGGCGAAAACCGACCTCCACCCCATGAGGACATGGACTGGCACTGGACGCTTTGGACACGCTTTGGCCGTTGCCGATCTAGACATCGACGGTAAAATGGACTTGATCGTGGGCGCCCCAATGGCCAACAGCACGGGCGAAGTGACGGTCTTTTCCGACTTTGGGCCCACAGGCTCCACCATCGACCTGGATGCTGCCATGCTTGGCGAAACGGGCACGACACTGCTGGCCGGAAAGCATCGCCTTTTCATTGGCGCCCCCGGCGGGGCCACCACAACCGGGCGTGTCTTTATGGTGCCCCTCGGCCGTTGAACACTGCATCGCGCTCCTCAGGCACCGGCGAGTCCATCCAATTCACCTCGATGGCTCCCAAGGCGACCGCCCAACCCAAAAGGGCAAACAACAAGGCAAAGGCTCCCAAGGCCGCGACACCATTCGAGGACCGCCTCATCTGAGACAAGAGCCGCTCGAGGGTCTCAACACGTGCGCGCATCACCCGCTTTTGTCCCGCTGACGCCACGAGGAGCCGGTCTACAGCCGCCACCAGGTCTTCACTGGACGCATCGCCACCATGGTGGGCCAAAACCGAGGCCAGGTCAGTCTCGGGAATGTGTAGATAGTCCTGAAGCTCTGCGCGGATTCCTGCTGCTGCAGGGTGGCCCGAATGTGCCCGAAGGCCACACGCTAAAGCACGCGAAAAAGCCAACGCTTGCGCCTCGGTTGGGCCGCTCAAGAGTCCATAAATCGGGTCGTGAATCGCCGGCGTTCCGGGATGGGCTGCGTGGTGCTCAAGTTGCTGAAGGCAGCGTTCGAGCGCGGGTTTGGGAATACTCACCCACAGCACCTAACCCCATACCAACCCGCAAAACAAACCCGGGCACGGCTAGCGTTGAAGGGTGATCCGATCGAGCACCACGCCGTCGTCGGCTATCCACTCGACCACGACGGTTCCGGTGCCAGGGTCGAGGTGAATCAAGGTCGAACTCCATTCAGCAAAGATGACCGGAAATTGTTCGGTCGGCTCGTAGAGCATCGCGGCAATATTGAGGGTGCTACCGCCCGGCCCCACCATGACCTCCCACTGTTCCTCGGCCACCCCTCCAGGCATATCCACACGAGAAGCCGTGCAAAAATGAAAGTCGCCCGTGATCCACAATACGCCCTCTATTTCGCCACCGACAATGTGATCGAGCAGCTCTCCCCGCTGCTCAGGATAGCCTTGCCAACGGTCTCCCTTGAGCGCATCGCCAAACACAGCGAAATAGTCTGTAATGGGCACGGAGGTCATGACGAGTTTAAAGCGGGCCGAACTTTCGCTCAAACCCGCTTTGAGCCAGGCCATTTGGGCAGTGGATAGATAAATCTGTTCACCATCACGCTCAGTTCTTGAGTCGATCACAAAAATGTCTGCAGTCTTGCCCCAACTAAGCTTGCGCCATAATTTTCCCCCTTCACCAAGCCGTTGCGGGATGGCCTCGCGAAAGGCTGCCAACCCAGCAGCAACCTGCTCGGGCGGTGCTGTAAGACCCTCAAAGTCGTTCATGACCTCATGGTCATCGAGCGTCCCGATGAGACTGCTGGCAGCAGAGACGTCCATGAAGCCTCGGGTGTTTAGAGCCTCAACCCAGTACTCCCGGTATTCGTCGAGGGTTTCCGCATGGTCTGCGTACACCGTATCGCCCAGCAACAAAAACACATCAGGGTGGGTTTTGGCAACGTGGGTCATGCTTGGCCACGGTTGATTAAATTTCAAACAACTGGTGGCGCCAATGGTGATTTGACGAAATCCGTTTTCACCCAGAGCCGTCCGAAAACGGCTCACCGTGGAGCGCACACCACCCGAGGTCGCGAACAAGCAATACGCTTGGTCGGCCTCAAGCCCAGTAACGAGCGCCTGCGCCCTCACTCCATCCCGAACAATGGGCACACTTTCCTCAAGTCGCTCCCAACTGTCACCCACAGCCTCTGCGAGGTGTAATGCGCCATCATCTGCACTCATCCACACACTGATCACCGCTGAATCTGGGCCCACATCCCCCACCTGAACACCCGATGGAAACACCGCTGTGTCAACCTCCTGTTCGGGCTGCCACAATGCATCAGGTTCGGGTTCCCGGACTGGTGCGGAATCGGGGCCATCGCCCCCGGTATCATCGGCTTGTGCGGTTGAGATCGATGGTTTTTTACACCCTGGCGCAAGGGCCAAAGCGGATAAACCTGACAACATCTGACGGCGGGTAGGCTTCATGGGAGTCATGCTATCGCCGAAGTCCAGCCCCAGCCCATGCATTTTTGCATTACAATACAAGACCGTTGAGTCTCCAAAGCGAGGTGAGAGTTGTCCACTGCAGTACGCATATTTTGTGGTCAGGGTGAGGTCCCTATTTTTGTGGACGGTGCCATCACTGCTCAAAGCGATCACGGCCTGAGCTTCCTCTGCTCCACTGGCGCATCCGCACTCAAACCAGGTGCCAAGGTGGTACTCAGCATCGACGGTGTTTCTGAGAGGCGAACAGGGACCATCACCGAAATTCTGCCAAAGAGCGACGGCCGCTTTGGTGTGGAGTTTGAAGACATCGCAAGACACAGCCCTGACAAGCGTGACTACCCTCGGCTTTGTGCTGGCATTCCCATTCAGTACATGCCTGGAGACGCCGAACAGGCTGAGCTGTGGGCGAGCGGTGGCGAGGTCCAGGGCGACTGGCTGTCACCCGACCCCTATATGAACTTCTCCGTGGGCGGCTTGCGTTTTGATGTGACCGAAACCCTGTGCGTGAATGATCGCGTCTTGATCGAGATGAAAATCAATGCTGACGCCGCCGCATGGCGCTGTACTGCGCGGGTGGTTCGTATTTTTGAGGTCTCCCCTGATAGCTCCGCAGTGGCCAGCGTCGCTGTGTCTTTTGAGCACCTACCACCTGGCGCACTCGAAGCACTCTCAGCGCTCACTTTGCAAGTGCAATCCTCGCTGCTCTAAAGCCCCGACCTTGGCGACTGGGCGGGGTACACTGAGTCCATGAATCGTTTTATGCTTTTGCTGTGTGCTGCCATTGGCTGCCTACCCAATGCCAAGCGCGGTAACGACCAAAACCGAGATGATGGCGGCTCGGTGCCAGAATCGAGCGACGCGGACACTGATGCTGATGAAGGCATCCCAGACACCGACGAATGCGATGAGCATGCCGAACGCATCATTTGTGAGTCTGACACTGCCATCGCCTGCGACGCCAGCGGCGATGTGTTGTCAACCACGGTCTGCAGCCCCGAAAGAGAAGCCTGCATCGAGGATTTGGGCTGCTCAACTTGCAGCATTAGCCTAGAAACTTTGCACTTGCCTTACAGTCAAACTTCTGCCTTTATCGGGATCCGACCGGCGATAACCGAAGAGAATATCGCCATCGAACGGCTTTATACGCGGCCAATGAAGGTGGACATCTCAGATTCACGCAGAAGCCAAGGACATCTCGAGCTCTCCAGTAGCGACCCTCACTTGGCTCTGTGGTTGGATACCGAACCCCCTCTTTTTGCCGACGATGATGGCATTTTGCGCATTCCAGTCGACCAACTGCCGGCGACAGTCCTCGCCCACGCTGAGGGCTCTGGCCCTGCGCAGGTCACCGCCACCGACCCTCTTTGCCTCCAAGTCGAGGCCACAGCAGACTTCCACGCCGGCCACCAACCCACGCTCACCGGCACGCCCATTTCTTCGGCGCCCTGGATCCATCGGGCTGATGTGTTCAACCACACAGACATCATCAACCTGGCCTTTTCCGCAGATCGCCACGCCGACCGGGTCGACACCCCTGTTGTCGTCTACATTGTCCCCCACCGAAGCCCTGCAGACTGGGCAGCAGACCCAACCCTGAATGATGTGACCGAGGATGGGGCCAACCTGCTGTTCGTAGGAAGCACAGAAGACAATATTCAAGCGCTTTGGTCTAGTTCGCTGACAACATCAGAAGACCGTTTCTCCGAATACGATATTGTGCTCGACTTTGACCGGGATGGCACCTTTAGCCCTGGCGATATTGCGAGCGGCCCAGGCGCCCATGCCCCAGGCCTTACGGTCATGGGCGACCTACACGGGGTCGGCCCTCACGATGTCCAAATAACGACAACGTCCGGCGGGAGCTGGATCGATCAAATTATCTACTATCCGAGCGACATCCGCAGCCTCGAATCGGCTCCATTGATTGTGATCAGCCACGGTAACGGGCATAACTATCTTTGGTACGACTATTTGGGCGAGCATTTGGCCAGCCACGGCTATGTGGTGATGGCCCACTCCAACTTGACCGGCCCAGGTATCGAAACCGCCTCTTGGACCACCCTCGAGAACACCGACTACTTTTTTGAGGCCATCCACACCATCGATAGCGGCGTACTCAGCGGGAGGGTCGACCCTGATCGCATCGTGTGGATCGGCCACAGCCGTGGCGGCGAGGGCGTGGTCCGCGCCTATGACCGGATGGTGGACGAGGACTACCCCACCTCAAACTACGATGCCGACTCCATCGTACTCATCAGCTCGATCGCCCCGACCGTCTTTTACACCATCGAGTACTCCAACCCCCACGACCGGCCATACCATCTGCTGGCCGGTGCGGCGGATGGCGATGTTCATGGTGGCCCATCAAGCTCCGTGGTTCAGTTTTTCCGACTGACTTCAGCAGCCCAGGCCGAAACTCAAAGCACCTACCTTCACGGTGTGGGCCATAATGAGTTCAACTGTTGCGGTTTTGCTGACGCAACCGGCCCTGATTTGATTGGCCGCACCGCCGCTCAAAAAGCGGCCAAAGCGTATTATTTGGCACTGATTCGTTTTTATGTGGATGGACACGCGGCATCTTTGGATTTCTTTAGCCGGCGAGCCGATGTGTTCAGACCCGCCAACCTGGCCGAGGACTTGGTAATCGCCAACACCTACCGCCCGGACAAACGCCGAGACGTCCTCGTGATCGATGACTTCCAGGCCCAGACTGACACCGCCGTTGCCAGCAGCGGATGGGATGTCTCCTTTAGCGTCGATGAGCTCATAGAGGCGCTCTTGATAGACCAAGATGGGGCATTTTCATGGGACCCATCCGACCCCATGAACGGCATGACCCAAGGTTGCTGTGAGGGCGACGTTAACCGTGGCATCGTGTTTTCCTTTGATGCCGATAGCCACATCAGCTGGACCGTCCCTGAGTCGGCCCAAGATTGGTCGGAATGGAGGCAGCTGAGCTTGAGGCTGGCCCAAGGCACGCGCCACCCAAAAACTGTAGCACTCGATGATGACTTGAGTTTCTCCATTCGGCTGCTCGACACCGAAGGGGAGATGGCGTCGATACAGCTCGAGAGCTTGGGGCGCATCACCCACCCCTACCGCCGGACGGGTTTGGGTGCGGGGGAGGGCTGGGCCAATGAGTTCAACTCCATCCGGGTCAACCTGAGTGCTTTTGACGACGCAAATCCAAAGATAGACCGCACGAAAATCGCCACATTATTTGTTGAGTTCGGCCCGCGCCACGGTTCGAGTCAAGGCCGAGTGGCCCTCGACGACCTTTTGCTGGAGCACTGATATGATCAGCTTTGCCTTTTTGGCCACCGCCCTCGCCACCACACCACCCGGCATCGTCGCCCTGGACCATGTGCAGCGTTTCACCCTCGTTGAGCCCGCGGTATTTTGGTGGAATGCCGACCGGGCAACCTTTAGTAAAGGGACACTCTTTGTGGTTCAGGTGCAGTCTGAATGGGCGCTCACCTTACAGGTTGGCGGCCACGTGCTGTATGTGGGCGACACCCCAGCAGCCCGATTGAACCCCGGCCACATCGACGGCCATATCGTGGCCTATGTCCCCCAATGGGTGGACTTGAAAACAGTGCCCATCTTTTGGGGGCCAGCTACTTTACCGGAGCAGGTAAAACCGAAGCTCGCTGGCACAGCGAACCTTAATGCCGCAACAACCCCACCTTTTAGCCATCAGGATGTAGACATCGCCATGGTGCCTCAGCGCGAATTTCAAACCCACAAGGACCTCGAGTTGGCCGCAGCTTTACTTATCGAGGCTCACGCCCCAAGCGATAGGGATTTCGCCATCGGCTACAGAGCAGGCAGCCAATAATGAGCATGAAGGACATCGGCCGACGCTTTCAGGGCATCTTGACAGTGGGTGTTTTTGGCACTTTTAGCGTGCTCATGTGGCCAAACTCACCTTGGATTGCCGGTTTTTTGGGGTCCCTGACGGTTTTTCGCCTGTATGTACTCACCCGAAAATGGGCATAGGCCATGGCCAAGCCCTTACCACTGCCTGCGCCAAATCCTTCTCAAGATAGGCACATTCGAACGACTGAGTTTCCCGCTTATCGCTTTGTTCCAGGGCTTCACCCCCACCCTTTTCGGCACCCGAAAGGCCATATGTACACCGACGGTTCACCGCCGCCATCCATCGCGTGGGTCCCAGCGAAAGATGCCAGCGTAGACCCGCAATTTTTGTTCGCGGCCGACTTATTTGATCATCATTATTATTGGGAGGCACACGAGGCTTGGGAGGCGATGTGGCATCTTGCACCCAAGAACTCAGCGATTCGAGACCTGCTTCAGTCGCTAATTCAATGTGCGGCTGCGGCCTTACAGCACCACATGAAACGCGAAACTGCCGCACGCAGCCTGCTCAGTCGGGCCACGGCACGTCAAGAGGC
>DBIS01000329.1 GCA_002296975.1 Deltaproteobacteria bacterium UBA796
CCCCTCGAGGTCGCCGAAGGGCGTGATGCCAAAGGCTTGTACAAAAAAGCGAGAGCGGGTGAAATCAAGAACTTCACCGGTATCGACAGCCCGTATCAGGCACCGGAATCGCCAGAAATACACTTGAACATGGTGGACTTGTCGGCTGAGGATGCCGCTGGAGTCGTCATGAAATGGCTCGAAGACGGTGGCTATATTCGCTAAATACCGCGAATCATGTCGGCTACTGTCTCTACCCAAGCGTCGTCGTCATTTAGACAGGGGGCCAGCAATAGGTCTTCGCCGCCCGCAGCGATGAAGTCGGCCTTGCCACGAATGCCGATTTCTTCGAGGGTCTCAAGGCAGTCGGTAACGAAGCTTGGGCAGCTGACCAGGAGCCGCTTTACGCCGGATGCCGCGAGGCTCACCAAAAGCTCATCTGTGTAAGGTTTAATCCAAGGTGTGCGGCCCATCCGCGATTGAAAGCCCTGACTATAGTCATTCTCTAGCAAGCCCATGCGCTCGACAATGCCGCGGGTGGTGGCAAAACACTGTGCCCGGTAGCAACTTCTGTTGTCTTTGGTGATCTGATCACAGCAACCACTTGAGGCGAGGCAATGGGTGTTGGAGCGGTCGGCAGATTTGGTTTGGCGTTCAGGGAGTCCATGGTAGCTGAATAAAATATGATCAGGTTTGAACGCGATTTTTTTCTGTTTGATACCAGCCGTGACTGCGTCAAGGTAGCCCCGGTGCGAATAAAAGTCGGGTAATACTTGGAGCGGGGGCACGATGGGCCGGCTGGCAGCCTCTTCATACAAGGCAGCGAGTGCAGAGCCGGTCGAGGACATCGCGTATTGTGGGTACAATGGCAACACGATGATTTCGTCCACCCCAGCGTCATCTAAGGCGTCGAGTGCGGCTGAGATCGAGGGTTGGCCGTAGCGCATGCTGAGGGCCACCACATGGGATTGCCCTAGGTTTTGGCTTAAGGCCGCCGTGAAATTTTTGGAGTGCACCATGATTGGTGAGCCTTCCTCCATCCAGACCTGCTGATAGGCTGCCGCTGATTTTGCTGGCCGAAAGGGCAAAATGATCAAGTTCAGCAGAGACCAACGCCCAATAGGGTGAATATCCAAGACCATCGGGTCCGATAGGAATTCACGGAGGAAACTTCGGACCGCCTTGACTGAGGGGTCTTTTGGAGTCCCAAGCTGAATCAGCAACACACCTTTCATGGTCGGGAAGTTAGTGGGTTCATCGAGTCTCGACAAAGGAATTTTGATGCATGTTTTACTCACGGGTGCTTCGGGTTTTGTCGGGCGTGAGCTTTGCCGGCGTTTATTGGCAGACTTGCATACTGTGACGGCGGTGTCCCGGTCGCCTGACCGCTGCCGTGAAGTGCTCGGTGTAGAGGATGTCGTGGCTTGGGCGGACTTAGACGCCGCCTTTCTAAAAGGGATAGACGCGGTGGTTCACTTGGCTGGCGAGTCTGTTCAGGGCCGCTGGAATGCGGCCAAGAGGAGTCAGGTTCGCACCAGTCGAATCGAGGGGACCCAGGCCATCGTGGACGCAATCCGGCGGGCAGCGAACAAGCCCGGCGTGTTGTTGAGTGCATCCGGTATTGGTTTTTACGGATGTGGTGGCGAGTCGACACTCACCGAGGCCTCATCGGCCGGAGACGACTATTTCGCGGCCCTATGCCTGGATTGGGAGGCACTGGCCTTGGGTGCCGAGGCGTGTGGGTGCCGGGTTGGTCTGCTGAGGTTTGGCATGATTCTCGGTCAAGGGGGTGGTGCTATTTCTGCAATGCTCACGCCGGCCAAATGGGGCATCAGTGGGCCGCTTGGCACGGGTAAACAGTGGTGGAGTTGGGTCGGCATCGACGATGCCGTTTCGGCCATTATATTTTCGCTTACAACATCGATTAGCGGACCGATAAATATTGTGGCGCCCACGCCCATTCGCCAATCTGAATTTCAGCGTACGCTTGGCCGTGTCTTGTCGCGACCAGCCTTTTTGCCTGCGCCCGCCTTTGTTTTACGGTTGATTTTGGGCACCTTTGCAGAGGAAGTGCTGGCAAGCAAGCGGGTTGTGCCAACGGCTCTTTCTGAGGCTGGGTTTACCTGGGCGGTTCCGAATTTAGAGGATGCCTTGGCGCGGTCAGTCTAAGGAAGCACACGGCCACACACCCAAGTCCTGAATATTGTTTTCTTCTAGACATTCATCAATATTGTCGGGCCAGTCGAGGATGGAAAATAAGCGCTCTGAGCCCCATTGGCTGGCGGTGATAACGATTGGCCCAAGTATCATGCCGTCGCCATCGGCCACTGTGCCCACATTTTTGACGTCGATTTGAGTGCCGTCGCTGCGTTCGATGACCACCACCACATTGGTGGCCTCAATGAGGCCCCGATTGACGATGGGAAGATATACGGTCACCTCGTCAGCATCGCAGGTGACCGTACAGATCTCGGCAGGCCTTGGTCGCAAATCGGGTTGCCAGTCTGCCGGCCCCAGTTCGGTGCCGCCGGTTCTGAAGTTGTTCCAATTTAGCCAGTTTTGGGTTTGGGTTGTTGGGATGGTGCCGTCATTGTTCACATTGGTGATGTGGTAGGCGTATTGGTTCCAGATCGGGCGCGCGGGGGCCCAACTCTGGTCAATATCGCCAATGACGGTGATTCCCGTCCAGCCGCTAAAGCTATAGTCATTGCTGGCCACGATGATTTCGGTTGAGCCATCGTTGTCGACGTCGGCAATGAGAGGGTACTCCATCAGGGTGCCAGAGGCGTGACCGTTTTGTTCGAGTCGTACTTCACCAGTCTCGCCATCGAAAATCCAGAGGGTGTGTTCGTCTGCGTAGACAACTTCGGCGATGCCATCTCCCTCGAAGTCGAATACGGAACTGCCGGTTCTGGAGCTGGAATAATCCGAGACAATGTTCGACCACAGCACAGTGCCGTCGGTGTCATAGACCGTGTACATGCTCAGATCTGCCACACCAACCTCAGGTAGCCCGTCGCCATCAAAATCGGCGACCGTGGGGGCTCCCGCAGAGCCGCCTCCCAATATGAGGACAGTCCACAACAAGCTCCCATCGTTCAGGGTGACGCGCACTTGGCCGCCGCCGGCACGCACCAAGTCAGGGCGTCCGTCGAGGTTGAAGTCGCCAACTGCTGGGGCTTCGTCTTCCCATGCATCAGCCCACAAGATGCTCCCATCGGCACGGTATATCGTGTTGCCTGCAATGACTTCTAGGGTGCCGTCACCGTCCCAGTCGACAGCGAAGCTCATGCGGTGAGGGCCACCCTTTCCGCCTTCTCCGTTGGCGATGACGATGCCTTCGGATGAGATGATGGTTCTCCCAAAAATTACCTCTGCGAGTCCGTCACCATCGAGATCGGCGATCGCTGGGCATCCGTAGGTGCCTATTTCGGGGCCGGCCGCCCATTTTAGGCTGCCGTCAACACCGTTAAGGCAAACCACACCAGCGCTGGTTCCCGAAACGCAGACCTCGATCGCGCCGTCCCCTTCGAGGTCGCCGATCGCGATGCCAGAGCTGCTGTAAAAGCTGTGACCACCGGCAGACCTAACGGACCACAGTGTCTCACCGGTATCGCCGCGGATGGCGGTAACTGCACCGGGCGAAGTGTACGCATCACCTGTAAAGCTCGCGAACACCACATCGGGGATATCGTGTTCATCGACCCGCCCATCGCCGTTGTCATCATTGAGGTTGGCGATGGCGGGGGCGGCCATGATTTGGTGGTAGCTGGGGTGCGTCGGGTTGGCAGACCATTGCCACTCAATGACAGGATTGAAGCTGCCCACGGTCGCTTCCCGTTGGCAGCTATCGTCTCGAGACACGGCCCCAACAACGCTGGGAGAGTAGTCTGAGCAATCCCCAACCGGACCCGTATCTACAGTGGGTTCGGGGGAGGATATGTCTGGCTCAATATCGTGCGCGACCTCACCATCACCATGCTCAGCCTTGGCGGTCAAGTCATACTCGGAGCAGGCTGAAAAACCCAAAATTAAAGTCAGCACATGGATTCGCATGTGCTGATTTTAATCGCGTATTGGCGCTCGCCAAGGCCCTAAAGAGCGGTAACCGTACCTTCGGTGACATCGATGGTCGCGAAGTGGGTGTAGGAGTCTTCACCGCTGATGACTTTGGTGCCGGTCCATTGCAAAGATCCATCGAGGTAGATGTTGATCGTGACTGCATTACCTGCGGTGTAAACCGAGCCTGGATAATCGTGGACGACCACGGTGTAGATGGCATCCTCTGGCCGCTCGATATTGATGTTCTCAGGGCCGGTGCCTGGAATATCGTCAAGGTCGAGGGACGGATCATCTGAAGGGTCACCGGAGATGCCCCAGTCGAGGCCGCTCCAGGTGCAGTTGCCATAGTAGCAGTCTAGGCCTGACTCGAGGCTGCCGCCGGGGGCGAGCAGGTGAAGGTCCATGTCGTCACCCGGGCTCTCCCAGAACATCTCAACCCACAATGCTTCGGCGGGTTCTGCGGTAAGAATGGCCTCGCAGGGTGGCGATGAGATGCCTTCGGAGTTGGTCACCACAAGCTCTGCGACGTATTCTCCAGCGAGGTCGGTGCCAAAGCCGTGGCGATCGGCGGTGGAGCCAGCTGGCATGCTCGAAGCAGAACCGATTGGCCGGTCCAGAAGCTTCCAATCATAGGTGAGGGGGAGATCGTCTGGGTCGTATGAATCCGAGCCAATCCAGCTTGCGTCTTGCACAATTGGGCGGACCTTGTCTGGGGTGACACTACACACAGCAACGGGTGCGTCGGGTGGCGGACTTTCGCCGTCAGGTGGTAGGAACGGTGAGCCCGTGTCGTAGATGATGTTTCCGGCCGTGTCGGTCAGCGGGAGGTCCAGTAAGCCGTCGCCATTTTCCCCATCAGGAACAACCTTGTAATCAGAGGTACAAGCAGTGATGCCGGCGATCAACACGAGGGAGCGAAGCATAGGACTCTCGGGGCGTGGATGTGGGGTCGAGGACCCAAGGATTCTGGAAAGTTTTAACGAACCTCTAAGGTTGAAATACCAGATTCAATAGAGAAAACCAGTATCCAACGGCTGTCAGGCTTTCT
>DBIS01000334.1 GCA_002296975.1 Deltaproteobacteria bacterium UBA796
ACTTGCCACCACCCATGCCGAGCCCCTGCGGCCCAACACCAAGGGGCGAAAGCCCCAAGGGTCTCTGACTGCGACCATGGTGCGCTCGGTCATGAGAACCAAAGAGTAAGCGCCCTCGACCCGCATAAGCCCATCGACCAAACGGTTGATAAATGTGCCCTGCGTCGAAGCGGCCACCAGGTGCAAGATGACCTCGGTGTCTGAGGAAGTTGCGAAGATGCTGCCCTTCTCCTCCAACTCCTCCCGGAGCAATCCGGCGTTGACGATATTCCCATTGTGAGCCACGCCCATTTGCCCCTCACGGTATCGGACCACAAAGGGCTGAACATTCCGTAATGAGCCTTCACCAGAGGTTGAGTATCGAACGTGGCCGATGGCCATTTTTCCGTTCAAATTTGCCAACTCCGTGCCGCCGAACACCTCGCCAACCAGGCCACGCCCGCGAAAAGCGCGAATTATCGTGCCATCCGATGCGGCGATACCCGCGCCCTCTTGACCCCGATGTTGCAACGCATGGAGCCCCAGATAGGCAAGATTAGCCGCCTCCGTGTCGCCAAAAATACCAAACACACCGCATTCGTCGCGAAAACCATCAGGAGAACCATCAGGTTGAGTGGTCGGCGCTTTGTTCATTTTTCAGCCACGCAAAGAGGGCGAGCACCCTATCCCATTGGGCCCCCATGCGCCGACATCATCGCGCCCATGCGGCCGAATGTCTTGGCCCGTGACAATCACAGAAGACCTGCGGTATTGTGAGCCAAATGGAAAGCCCTAAAGCCATATTTCAGCGCTTGATGCCCGCGATACTATTGTTGACTGGCTGTACACCCACAACGCCACACCCAGCGGTTGTGACAGACGGAGAAGGCTTCTTTGGTCAGCCTTGGCCAAGCGACACACGCACCCAAAACGGTCGGCCCGACATGAGCGGCTTCCCCCAGCGGGAGGACAACCCTTTAATCGACGCCTACCTGAGCCAAATAGAATCCCTCGATGGTTTTGGGACCAACTCGCCCATATACGTACCCCTCGACGGGCCGATCGATGCGATACCTTTGGCTGGAGAAACCCTGCGAATCGACGGCCCGGTCATGCTCATCGACATCGACCCTCACAGCCCAGAAAGGGGCAGACTAACCCCAGTCGACATCAGCCAGTTTGAGGCTACAACCCGCTGGCAACGGGCAGACATGCTCGCCATCCAACCCGTTTTTGGCTTTCCTTTGCGACCAGCCACAACATATGCACTCGTTTTGGGTGCCGACTGGGTTCAACACAGCACCACTTGGCGTGATTCCCAAGATTGGACCAACTTAGACAACACCTTGCTCGCCAGCCGCGCAGATACCCGTGAAATTGCGTATGCCCTGCAATTTACCACCCAAGACCCGGTCGGAGAGATGGCTCGATTTAGCGCAAGAATCCAGGCGGACTTGTCCATGACACCTCTGGATCAAGCCCTGACACGCTTTTGGGTCTCTCCAAACTTTTCAGCACACCATGGCGCGCTCTGGGTACCCATGTGGCAACACGGCCAAAAGCCCTATCTCAGCTCGGGCGGTGGATTTGTTTTCGACAAGGATGGCATGCCCGAACTCTCGGGGTGGGAGCGCGCACAGTTCACCCTGACGGTGCCATCTGAGACATCCATGCCTGAAAACGGCTGGCCAGTGGTCATCTACGGGCACGGTACCGGAGGAGACAACGACAGTTTCGCAACGGGGGGCAATAGACTCAGCCCAGCGGCCGAACTTGCTTCTGCAGGTATCGCCGGATTTGGCATCAGCCTGCCCTTGCACGGCGACCGAGGCACGGCCATCGATCCCGCTTTGGCCTCGTTCAATTACCTCAACCCTGAGAGCGCGCGGGCCTGCTTTAGGCAGGCAGCCCTCGACCAAATTTTCTTGGCCGAACTTCTGTCCACCATGCCCCATCACTTTGACATCCAAAACGGCCAAGCCCGCACAGACCCCAGCCGTATCGCCTATATGGGCCACTCCCACGGCGGGCTCATCGGCGCGATCGCCGCCCCATTTTTTGGGGACAATATCAAGGCCACTTTTTTATCGGGCGCTGGCGGAGGGATCTCCACCACGGTGGTCAGTCGAGATGCTGGTGACTTTGATGTCCAGGGAATCTTGACTGCGGCCCTCGATTTTGAGGATGACGACGTCCTCTCTGTGGGCCACCCCGCCTTGGCCATGATTCAGGTTTTGGCCGAGGTCACCGACCCCATCAACTACGCACCTTTTTGGGCTGCACGGCAACCCCACTGGCAAACCAGCCCCAGCCATGTCTTGATGACATCTGGCCGCCAGGACCAACAAACACCCCCAGCCACAGCAGACGCTTTGGCCGCAGCGGGTCAACTGCCCATCATCATGCCCGCGGCCCACATCTCTCCAGCCCACCAACTCCAAGAAAATGCCTTTGACACGGCCCCCACTTTCGCAAACAGGGACTCATGGGACGGCGGGCGGGTCTCTGCCGGTTTAGTACAGTTTCAAGACGACGATCACTTCGCCATCTTCACCAACGACACTGCAGCGAAACTGTACATTCAGTTCTTAAGTTCGGCTTTGGACAACGAAGCACCAAGGATTCTACAACCATGAATTTAATCGTCGGCGTCACCGGTGGAATCGCAGCATACAAAGCCGCAGACTTGGTGAGCACTTGCCTTAAGGCAGGATATGATGTGCGCGTCATGATGACCGAAAATGCCAGCCGATTTGTTGGGGCGGCCACTTTTGAGGGGCTGACCGGTCAACCTGTCCTGAGCCACACATTCAAGGACGCAATGGCCCACATCGCCTGGGCAAACTGGGCAGATTGCATCGTGGTGGCCCCCCTGACCG
>DBIS01000397.1 GCA_002296975.1 Deltaproteobacteria bacterium UBA796
GTGCATGCGCATGGAGGGCTTTGTCTTGGACATCGTGTTTGCTTTGGCCCAGACCGACGCCCCCATCATCGACCATAAGGCCTTTCGGGATGCCCTCGCTACAAGCGCTTGTACCATCGACGACCCCGTTTTAGCGGCCACCTTGAGTACACTGCACGGGCTTTGGCTGGTCGAGCACCCACAGGCTGCTTGGCCCCTCGATTAACCCATGTTTGTTTTTAAACTGAAGCTGGTAGACCCTGCGTTCAAAGTCCGTGAGGTTGAGGCCAAGGCCCACGCATTGGGTGCGCTGTATGCGATACCCCTCACCAAAACCGGACCGGGCCAATTTGAGGGCAGCTTGTCCCTTGAGGCGCCTCCTCGCTTATCGAGACTGCAAATCGACTGCAGCACCAAAACAGGCGCACACCCGTGTTTCGACGCGGTCCATTTCTTTGATGACACCCATGCCGACGCACTGTCCTTGACCATCCGACATGGTGCCGAAGGGCCGGTCGCTTTTGTGGCCGGCGACGGAGCCGGTCTCAGCACCGCGATGCACTTTGGCTGGGGTTTCAGCTTGCTCACTCTGATCATGTTCGTGAGCCGAAAAAGGCCATGAACACCGTGCTCACCTTGTGGTCTACCCTCCCACAACCGCCCTTGGTCGAATCCCGTTCTATGAACGGAACCATCAAGACCATCACCATGACACCCGCACCGATGTATTGGCACCGAGAGGGGTACGCTGCACTTGTGGCATCGCTTCCACACGATGGGGTGTTGCTGGTCCGCGGACGAGAGATCCCCATTGGCACCTCAAACATCAGCCTCGAGGTCGACGACACCCAAGCCTCTCTGTCAGCAACGGTGCGGATGGTAGAGCCATCGATACCCGAAAACACACCCACGGTGGGACCCGCCGTCTTGGGCTGGCTGATTTTTGTAATCAGCGCTTGGTTGTGGCGAAAACACATATCGACAAAGAGTAGGCTGGATTGGCCAGTTGTCAGCACCCTAAAAATAGCCGCACTCGGCGCCATCGGTACCATGGTCACCACTTGGCCGATGATCTGGCCATCAGGGGCATTGGTTCAGGCCAACGCCGACGCCTATGGCAGCGTGTGGTTGCTCGGTGGCGCGATCGACCATGTCGCCAGGGTGGACACGGTCTTGTTGATGTGGGCTGGTGCTGCACTTGAAGGCCTTGCCAGTCCAGTCGACACTTATCATTGGCTCAGCATGGCTGGGGTCTTCTTAAGTTTTATGGCAGCCGAACAGCTCGCCGCCAGAACATTTTCTGTGCCCCGACCCTGGTCCGCGATGGCCGGAGCGGTGTTCGCCTTCAACCCGCTGGTGGGGACTGCCATCGCAGAAGGACATGGAGGCTTGTTGTTCGCATTCGGCTTGCCCCTGCTGTTGGCAGCCGTGGCCCGACCACCGGACAAACACCCCTGGCCTTGGGCCCTATCTGTGGTGGTCGCAACGATGATTTGCACCTTAGCGAGCGGATATTTCGGGGTTTTAGGTGCCATCATGGTGCTGTGCTGGGGAGGGCAAAGATGGGCGACCATATGGCGGATAATGCTCATCGCAGCGCTTCCGGTGCTCGTATATATCCGTGAATTCAAGCCTTTCGCCCAGACCGAGTTTGACGGTGTTGCCCCCGAGCCTTTTATCGGCGCCTTGGACTTGCTGGCAGGGGTGCCTCGTGGGGCCGACGAAGCCATGATGCACATCCGCTATCCGCTGTTGTTCTCAGTTTTGATTCTTGGGATCGTGTTGCCATGGATTCAAAAAAAGAACCCCAAACTCTTATTCATTGCAGCGGTGGCTGTGGTCTTGTCCATGGGACATGCCATCCAAATCACGGGTCTCGATCCCACAGGTCCTTGGATCTCCAAGAGTCCCCTCAGCCTGTTGACCGGGGTTTTCCCCTCACTTGCACAGTTTCGCTTCACCTATCGATTTTTATGGCTGTATTTTTTGTGTGCCAGCATTGGTGTGGCCCAAAGTTTGGCCTGGATGTGTGCTGATCGCCGGCGTCAAAATGCAAGCTTTTTACTGGCGGCAGTGGTGATTGGAGAGTTGATGTTTTTTGGGGCCAAACCGACCGAAAACCGCCGGCATTTGGCCACAATTCCATCCGCATACGCAGCGCTCACACCACAAGATACGGTCTTGGATATTTGGCCTCAACTGCCACAGGCCCAGGCGACCCATCAGGTCGGTATCAATTGCTTTTACCAAACAGGACATAAAGCAAACTTGGCTCATCGGTGTTTGGGCACAGATGGCCTACGTGCAGCGGCTGTGGAGATGTCCGACCAAGTGGTGATGTCATTATTAAACGATCTAGAAATTATGAAGGTTGAGGCGACAGTTTTCGCAATTCATAAAGATGGATTCACCGAGGTTGAAGCCAATAAATTACTGACTGCCGCCTGGGGCCGCTTTGGTGCCCCCATCAGCCAGAGTCATGACGGTGGCGAGTCGATATATATTTTTAGACTTCGAGGCGAAGGTTCTTCTGCTATTCTTCATCCCAATTGAAGGTGAAATTATGCGCTTGGTATTTCTCTGTCTCCCCGTAATGATGCTCTCTTTTGCTTGTGATGCTGACCCAAAAGCGGCTGGTGACACCGGTGCCGCGGTTACTGCAGATGCGGACGCTGACGCTGACGCTGACGCTGACGCTGACGCTGATACCGACGCGGATGCAGATGCAGACGAAGGCCTCCCCAATTACGAAGGTGATGAGCCCGGCGAGTGCTCTGATGGTGCAGATAACGACCAAGATGGCCTATTTGATTGCGATGACCCTGGGTGTGCCGGATCAGCGGACTGTATGGACGCAGACGCCGATGCAGAC
>DBIS01000260.1 GCA_002296975.1 Deltaproteobacteria bacterium UBA796
CAAAGAGGTCGCATCCAAGACCTCGGACACCGCTGGCGATGGCACCACCACTGCCACCATACTTGCACAGAGCATCTACCAAAACGGCCTCAAGTTGGTCGCAGCGGGTCACAGCCCAATGGAACTCAAGCGGGGCATCGACAAAGCTGTCGCAGCCATCGTTGAGCAGTTGGCCAAAAACTCGAGCCCCATTGCGGACGCCAAAGAGATCGCACAGGTCGGTACCGTCAGCGCCAATGGCGACGAGGCCATCGGTGATATGATCGCTGAGGCCATGGACAAAGTGGGCAAAGAGGGCGTAATCAGTGTCGAAGAGAACAAAGGCCTCGAGACCGAGCTTAAAGTCGTCGACGGTATGCAGTTCGATCGGGGCTACCTGAGCCCTTATTTCGTGACCGACTCCGAGCGGATGGAAGTGGTCCTCGAAGACCCATACATCATCATCCACGAAAAGAAGATCTCCAGCCTTCGCGAGTTCATGAAGCTTCTCGAGAAGTTGGTGAGCACCCGCAAGCCCATTTTGGTGATCGCAGAAGATATCGAGGGTGAGGCTTTGGCCGCACTCGTCGTAAACAAGCTTCGCAACACCCTTCAATGCGCCGCAGTCAAGGCTCCAGGCTTTGGTGATCGACGCAAGCAAATGCTCGAAGACCTCTCGGTTCTCACCGGCGGCAAGCTCATCGCTGAAGAGCTTGGCCTAAAGCTTGAGAGTTTGAACATCGAAGATTTGGGCACCGCCAAGCGTGTCGTCATCACCAAAGACAACACCACAATCATCGATGGCGCTGGTGAAAGTCAGGCCATCGAGGCCCGGATGTCACAGATTCGCACTCAAATCGAGAACACCACATCAGATTACGACCGTGAGAAGCTTCAAGAGCGGCTCGCCAAGTTGTCTGGTGGTGTGGCTTTGATTCGGGTCGGCGCAGCCACCGAGATCGAGATGAAAGAGCGGAAGGCTCGGGTTGAAGATGCACTTCATGCAACCCGTGCTGCTGTCGAGGAAGGAATCCTTCCCGGTGGTGGTGTTGCGCTCATCCGCGCGACCTCGGCCCTCGACACCCTCGAACTTCCAGAGGCTCAACAGTTCGGTGCAAACATCGTTCGTATCGCCGTCGAATCACCGCTTCGTCAGATCGTCTACAACGCCGGGGGAGAGCCCTCCATCGTGCTTGAGAAGGTCCGCAACGGTGAAGGCAGCTACGGATACAACGCCCGCCAGGACGTCTACGAGGACTTGATCGCCGCCGGCATCATCGACCCCACCAAGGTGACCCGCAGCGCTCTGCAAAATGCAGCCTCTGTGGCCGGCTTGTTGCTCACTACCGAAGCACTTGTCGCCGATCACACCGAAGAAGATGGCCACGAAGGCCACATGCACTAAGCGATTGCTTAAACAAAAAGCCCGCCCTTAGTGGCGGGCTTTTTTATGGGCAGTACCCGCCGAATCAAAGAAAGATTCGCACACCAATACCGCCATCAAAACCACTGTGGGAGACCGGGGTGACCATCCACACAGGGGCCATCTCAAAATACACTTCGAGGGGCAGGTCTTCAGGTTCAACAGATACGCCGAAGGGAAACCGAAAGCCAAAAACACCGCGGGGACGCTCTCGCTCCAAAGCCGACGACTCTCCGAGCAGCCGAAGCCGGACGCCCACACCGAAATACACCGGGTAATGCAGACCCATAGCGTCATCGGAATCTATCTCAGTCGGGCTATATAAATAATCGACGCCCAAATGCATGCGCTCTTGGCCAAAACTCCAGCCCGCCATCATTTGAACGGACTGTTGGTCATCCCACCGCACCATCAAAGTAGAAGACACCGGCTCACCGAGCATCGCGCCCACCCCAATGCCCTGGGGGCGGCCTGAGGCCTGCAGAGAGCCCAGCAGCCCCAATATGCACAACAAGCCCCTCATGGTCGCGCTCCAACCCAAGTGCTGAGTTGCGCGTTGCCATATAGCGCCACCACCTTGCGCAAGACCGGTCGGAGCTGATCATCCAGCACAAAGCTGCCCCAAGCTGGGTCTGTCATGACCACCTCAAGCTCAAAACCAAAATGAAGTGCGTCCATCAAATGTTCTTCGAAGCGGATGGGGTCGCCGGTCAAACCGGCAATATGGGCGAGCCTAAAGTGACCTGCCCAGTGTTTGGGCCTCAAATGAACAACCATCTGAAAGTCCACAAGCGCCATATCGCGCTCGCCTGTGATGAGGCGAATCTCTCCCCGATCATAAGCTGCTGAAGACATCTGCGGGTCTTGAGCCAAGGCGGCATCATAATGACGCAAAGCCACCTCATACTCACCCAATCGATAGTGGGCATAACCGGCCTCATAGGACACAGCAGCGAGCCGACCCACCGCCCGTTGCATTTTTCCCGCCCTTTTTATGGCCTCTCGGTATCGACCAGCCTCGTTCAATCCCGCAACCGACTCCGCCAAGTTTGCACCGAGCACCACGCGATAGTCGGGCAACGCGGGGGCCGCGGTTGCTGAAAGCGCCGAGCCAAAAAACCCGATGAACACGATGAAGCAAAAAGTATGCACGGGTGGATTTTATCCACAAGCGCGCCTTGCTGCCGAAATCAGCGCAACAATCATCAAACCCAGCCATCCAAATCGGCGCGGCGTGGGGCCAGAAGTACAGGCACATCCAAGTTTTTCACCCTCGCTCACCGCAGGTAATTCCGCCACCACATAGGCATCAGACTCAGGCTCTTCGACCGCGGGCTCCTCTGCAGACGGCGGTGCATCTCCGTCGAGGGCGAACACACATACATCGTCGACATTCCATCCACCCATGGTCAGACCTTGGTCGCTGACAATCTCCCAGTTGATCGTGAGTGAACCACTTTCGTCTGCCGTGATGGCCACCGAATGGAGCATCCATCGATCATCTTGGGTATGGGCGGAACCGAGGCTGGCATTCGTGCCGTGATTGGTCCAAACCCGACGGGAATTGGCCAAAATATTCGCTTGGTCATAAAATCCATCCTCTACTGAGAGCCACCGTCGGTACTGCAAAACCAACGATTTGTGCTCGCCGACATCGATTGGGACCGAAGAGAGACGGTTGTACTTTTGATTTTGATATTGCCCATCAAAAGGGCCACCACCAAGATCATTTCCCCAAACATTCTCACCAGAAAAAGCAAAGTCAGGGTCCCCGCCCATACCCGTGGGCCGACCCCAGGCCCAATCATCTGCCCCTTCACCACTTTCACCGGCCATCAAGGCATGAACATAGCCGCCATCATCGTCCTCAAAATCCTCGCAATACAGCTCGACCAGGTGGCCGACGGTCAGCGTAAATGGGGCGATCGGCCCACCGAGTGGAGCATGGGCCACACCACCATCGTCGGTGGCAAGTGAGAAGTAGTACCACACCAGTGTGCCTGAAGGCTGCGACGGGATTGCCCCCGTGAGCTCCGCCATATCGCCGCCCATCGCCACGACATCCCACGAGCCACCCTGGTCGAGGCTGTAGTGGACAGCGGCCTGCTCAAGCACCACGTCGATGCATTCTGGAGCCATGTTGATGGCAGAGGTCTTCAAGACGATCTCCTCATTCGGCACCACCACGCCAATCGGGCTGTGCTCCAAGGTCACAATCGAGCCCCCCGCACCGCCTGGACCGAGCCCGTGTCGACTGAAGGCAGCGATGATGGCGCAACTATTCGGTGTGCCATCACTCAGATCGGCGTTGTCATCGTCGGCAAACAAAAAGGCATCGAAAGATTCTGGCGTGGTCGGACCGCTCTTGATGGCGGCGGCCAGCAGGGAAGAAGTGGTGTCAATCGCCTCATCCTCGCCCACATCCTCGGCCAAAATCTCTTTTAGGTCCCAGACTGCTCCGGCGAAAATCAGACCGTCGGTGTGCACCTCACCAACCCAGTCATTTGGGTACACCCGGTCGGCTGACACCTCTCGAATACCGGCTCCCGAGCTAAAAAATCCAGGGGAAATCGTGGGGTCATTGGTATTAAGCACAGACACAACGTCTGCGATGCCTTCAGACATCGTGCCGTCAAAGCTTCCGGACACCAAGCTGAAATAGTGAAAGCCGTGGCCCCACTCGTGATAGTTCACATCGGCAATACGACCGCTGTTATTGCAGCCTGACCCGGCCCGCATAAAGTGCAAATCTCCGTCGAAATAGGCGTTGCAGTGTTCGTTTTCGTTGACATGAACGTCCAAGCGAGAGGAGACAAAGGAGATTTCAGGGGCATATTGCAAGCCCCATTCCCGAATTTGGGCCTGAAACACATATGAACTCAACTCGGCCTGGCTGGCATCGATGTCAGTGATCAGCACATCTCCCTCGAGGTCTTCAAACTGAGCGTTGGCCCCTTGCTCATTGTGAATTCTAAGGTACGGACCCAAAAGAACCCCTTCGGCCGAGCCAGCCCCACCAACGTCCCAATGGCCATCGTCGTCAGTGTAGGTCGCGGTGTCATCCCGCTGAATTCGCATCCAGGGCAAAGCTGAGACCATCATGTCTCCATCGACTGTGCGCACATCGTGCTCAGCTCGTATCGAGCCCGACATAAAACGAACTTCGTTATGAACGTTCAGCAGATCGCCACTGTGGGCGTCGACGAAGCTCACCCAATGTCCCACGGGGTGCGTGGTTTTGGAGCGCACTTCCCAGACCAACACAACACCTTCGGCTGAGGGCTGTGGCGCAGGCAAGGCCATGAGTCGACTAAAAACATCGGTGTGAATACTGTTACCGGCCGGACCAGCCTTAATGGCCACAACCTCTGAATCCTTGGCATTGATGGTTGGGACTTGGTTTATATGGCTCGAGTCGGCGACCACATCAACCCCAAAAGCGATGAGTTTGGAAGCCCGTATTCTCAAGGTCACCCCACGGCGGTACACGGTGATGTCGGAGTCCGGCAGCACTTGGTCCAGCTGAATCAACCAGCTATCAGTGGCCTCGATGTAGCCCGAGCGACCGAGCACCAACCCGTCGATGTCGATGCCTAAAAGCTGTGGAGCGGTCGAAAAGACCCGGCGCACCGCGCGGTCGGCTGAAGATGCGTCACTGATCGGCCCCAAAGCGATCGGCGGTCCCCACGCGCTGAAGGGTGCACCCGAGGCTTCATCAAAGCGGGCCAACCAACCTTGCCCGGGCCCGTCCAAAAATTTCAACCACGGACCAGCATGTCGCAATTCGGTCTGCTGCTCAGCGTGAAAACGCCTTAGGCGCGTGGGCTCCACGCCAATATAAACCGATGGGTCCGGCCTGAATGCCATGACCGAAAGCGAAAATAAGCACAGCCCAAGCATAAAATTCTCCGGTGCCACACCTCGCAGATCGTCGCGGTGGGTTCAGTTTCTATGGTGGGTTGACTACACTGCTTCTGTAAATGGATAAAAACACTCACCACAGCTTCTTGACAGCAATGCTTGGACTAGCATTCTGCCTTTCGTCCGGGTGTAATGTCGATCAAAATCCACATACAATCTTAGTTATTTCTGATTTACCAGCGCTTACAAAGCCAGAAAATGACCTGAAAATTTTGCGCCATCCCCCAGTAAAGCCTCGCGCCCTCACCCTAGCAGTGGTCGGAGAGCTTCGTGGAGAGTTGGAGCCTTGTGGGTGTCCAACCTTGCCTTTTGGCGGGTTTGAGCGCCGAGCCACCTTGCTCAAACAGTTGAAGGAAAAGGGGCCGGGCCCACTGTTTCACCTGGATGCTGGCGACACCCTCATCAAGGGTTTTTCGACCAAAAGAGAAGACCATGTCCTACGCCGGGCGAAGGAAATTTTGGGATTGAGTGCCATGGTGGGGGTCGACGTATGGGTGCCAGGAACCAGTGATTTGGTGGCATTCTCTGTGGCCGAAATCAAAACGGTTTTAGGCCCCAAACGCATTAGCGCCACCTGGGTCGACGGCTCAGGCTCATTGATATTGGCGCCCACCATCGTGCTTGAAAAGCAAGGTATTCGCTTGGGAGTCATCGGCCTGAGTGCACCGCCGCCAAGCGACTCTGGCTTGGGCAGCCGCCCCGCGCTTGAGGCGGCCCTTGCGGAAATCGTAGGCCTTCCGACGGATTTAGATATGGTGGTGGCCCTGGGCAATATCGACGCCGAGACGGCGAAAGCTGTGGCATTGGGTGTACCCGGACTTACTGCGGTGATCACCACCCGGGGGGAAGCCTATGCGACGCCTGGGTTTTCGGGCGAAGCGGTTCCGGTAATCGAAAGCCCGGACCGGGGGCGGTATTTACAAGTGGTCTCTGTGCGCATGGGGGCGCGCGCCGCAGCACCTTTATTGCTGTATCCAGACCCGCCAACTTGGCGTGCTGCCTTGGCTGCGGTGCGCCGTGGAGAGACCGACAAGCTCGATGATGTGGGCCGGGGGCGCAATTTGGCTTTGGTCAGCACAATCCCGCTGAGCGCAGACCTAGACCGAGGCTCGCGTGTCACAGACCGCTTGGACGCCTATCGGCAACAACGCCTAAAGCGAGCCTCCGCGAAAGCTGCCGAATTGAGCCCACACACCCAACACTATGCATCGTCGGGAGCATGCGTAAACTGCCACTCAGACGAGTTTGCCCGATGGACCCTGACCAAACACGCTCAGGCTTGGTTCGCACTCGTAAAAGCCGATGAGGTGGCCAATCCAGAGTGTGTGAGTTGTCACACTACCGCCTTTGGCAAGCCAGGAGGGCTGGGCGAACTCACCGCCTCAAACATCCGAAAGTTCAAGGGTGTGCAATGCGAAATGTGTCACGGTCCCTTGGGCGGTCACCCACAAAACCCCCAAGCCACAGCGACACCTGTGACCGAGGAGAGCTGCCTGGGCTGCCATGATCCGGCCAACAGCCCCAAGTTTGACTACGACAGCTATCTACCAAGAGCCTCATGCCAAGGCGGCGCTCCGAACATTGTGCCTAGACCAATTTCTGGGGATTAAACCGGCCGACGTTGTTGGCTACCAAGCAGACAAGAAGCGATCGACCTCTTCGCGCTCGAGTTGGCCCAGCGAGAGGTCCAAACAGGTGCTGCATATTTCTACGCCATTGTAGCTGTACACACCCCGTGCCTCAAAAGCCGACCTTGAACATAAGCTGCAACAGGCCTGCTCGGGTGCATCGAGGGTACTTCGGTGCTGCCCGACAACGATCACGCAGCGATCGCACACCACAGCATGGCTGCCAGCCATCAAGTATCCAACCTCTGAAGCCCCAGACCCACAGGTGCTGCACCGTGTCTGCTCACTGCTCTCGACGCGTCTTGGGCTCGGAGCCTCAGTGGGCGGCATCACATGGCTCAACAGGCGATCAACCACCCCTGTCGCACCTTTTTCGGCCGCCATCGCTGCCAACTTTGCCGTGGCGATGGGCTCGCCGTACATCGCTAAGCCCGCCCAGGCGGCACAGGATAAATCTGAGTCAGCGTCGATGGCCCAACGGGCGAGCAAAGCCTTGCCAGAGGTCGAACGTCGCACCCCTATCGCCAGCAATAACAACGCTTGGTATGCCCGCGCCCGGCGGCGCTCTTTGGTTATATTTTCTCGATGCGCCGAGACATCGGCCGCCGGGTCATGCCGGTCGACAGCTGCTTTCTTTAAGTCTGCCTCTTCGAGCTTTAAGCCCGTTGTCAGCACCGGATCGGGCAACACCGCCGCCGCAGACAAGGCCTCTAAACCCAAGCCCGGGCCATAAAAACGCGCGGGCTCTCTCAGGCGAAAAGCCGCAGCATCTGCCACCGCTCCCAACACCATTGTACAGGCAGCCTCCCACAACTGAAAGCGCAAGCCTTCGTCTTGGGTCAAATCAATCGCGGCCAATACCGGACTGAGTAAAGATGGGCCCACAGCCCGAAACTCATCGAGTAAAGTCGAAATGCGCTTGCGGGTCATGTCCCGGGCGTTGACTTTACCGCCCGGAGGCAGGCGATCGAAGGTACCCGCTTCGGCCTGAAGCGCTTTGATCAACCAAGTCGAATCCTGGGTGTGTCGCCGGGTGCGAACCATCTCCACATAGGTGGGCATATGCTCGGGATGGTCGCGCAGCGTGGATCGAAAAACCTTGGTGGCCTCAGCAGGGTCGCCCTCTTCGAGCAGGGTACACCCCAAGGCATACCTGGCCTGAAGATGCGCAGGGTCAACCAACAGCGCCTTGTTGCATGCGGAACGCGCCTTCGAAAAATCACCCATCTGAAACCAAGCCATCGCCATCTTGGCCAACACATTGGTGTCATCTGGCTTTTCACGCAAATAGGCCCGAAAGTGCTGAATCGCGTTGTTGTATTTCCCGGAGTCGTAGGCGACGACACCCAAATAAAACTTGGCGATCGCTGCGTGGTCTGGGTTTTCTCGAAGCCGGACAAAAAAGCGCTGGGCCTCTTTGGTGCGACCGGTCTGCATACAGCAAATACCCATGTCGCGCAGCATCTTCGGGTGTTGGTCTGGCGTTGGGTCAAGCCGCATCGCACGCACCAAGTGGTACGACGCCCGCTCAATCAGCCGGCTCGCCCTGCCCTCACGTGCGAGCGCCATCAGGGCCCGCCCCAAGAGTAAATGTGTCTCCCATGCTTCTGGCGCCAAGCGACAACTGCGCTCAAAGTTCCGAACTGCAGCACCTAAATCCGCACCCAAGGACTCTAAAGCACCCAAGGCTAAAAACAGGTCCGCTCGGTCAGGCTCGGCAGCGTATGCCTGAGAAAGATACTTCTCTGCCGCCTCATGTCGCTCCATTCCAACCAAGGCCGCACCCGCCACAACCAGCGCGCCGACCGCAGTCGGGTCGTCTTGAAGCACACGCCTGGCCAAGCCCAAAGCCGTTGTACAGTCGGGCTCACCGCCCCCATGCATCCAACCCCGGCTAAGCATCGCCCGGCTCAAATCCAAGCGCACCCCAAGGTCTTCAGGGTGCAAAGCAACAGCCTTCTCCAGTTTGGAGATGGTCCAATCAAGCTTGGCGTGAGGTAAAACCGAAGATGCCATGAAATACGCGGAATATGGGTGGGAGCCTACACCCTAATCCATCTTCACCACACCGCCATAGCGCCCTAGCCCCGATTTGTGATAGTCAGCCGGTCATGAACTCCGAACTTGCTAAAATTCGCCACGAAAGAGCCGTCCGTTGGCTCATTCCCCTCTTTTTGGCCTCTGGCGCCACATCGCTCATTTACGAGACTGTTTGGGAGCGACAACTCCATCTGGTCTTCGGAACCAGCCAAGTGGCCGTCTCTACGGTGCTCGCCGCCTTTATGACCGGCCTCGCCTTGGGCGGCTTTGGCGGCGCAAAATGGGCTGACAAAGTCCACCGCCCCATTCGCGCCTACGCAATGCTCGAAGCCATGATTGGCATATATGCCTTGGCTTTTCCCTCCCTCGTCGAGATGGTTCAGCCGGTCTATCAAGGTTTTTATCACGCATTTCAGCCCTCCCCAACCGCTTTTGGGGCCTTCCAGTTTCTGATCTTGGGCCTGATGCTCCTGCCCCCAACTTTTTGCATGGGCATGACCCTCCCATTGCTCTCTCGTTTTGCCTCCACCGCCTCCGCCGAAAGCGGCGAACAGGTGGGCCGGCTGTACGGCGCAAACACCATCGGCGCTGTGCTCGGCGTGGGCTTGGCCGGATTTTATCTGCTCCCCACCATTGGCCTAAGCGCCACCACATGGTGCGCAGCCGGCGCAAACCTCGCGCTCTGTGTCGGCGCTTTGCTCCTGTCTCGAACCGTTGAGGCCCTGCCTGCGGCCCAAGGTGTGCCCGACACCGATGCCGCTGGCTGGTCCGTCAGCACCCTCGGTATCATCGCCATGTTCGCCGGCTTTTCTGCCTTGCTGTACGAGGTCGCGTGGTTTCGTTTGATGGCCCTGATTTTGGGCGCCTCAGCCTACGCATTCTCCGTGATGCTTTTCAGCTTTTTACTCGGCCTAGGCTCAGGTGGCTGGCTGGGCGGCCCCCTCTCCGACAAACTGTACGCCAAAGGAAAAATCAAGCGCGTCCTGCTCGGCTTGGCTGTGCTCGAGGCCGGCATCGCCATCTTGACCTGGGCTGCGATGTATCTGTACGCAGAGCTTCCATGGCTGTTTATTGTCGTCTTCGACAACATGGCGACTTCACCCCTGTTTTTGTGGACAGGAAAGCTGCTGTTGGCCATGTGCGTCATGGTGCCGCCAGCCTTTTTGATGGGCCTCGCGTTCCCGCTGTTGGTGCGCGCCGCTGCAGGTGAGTCTTTGGCGCTTGGCAAACCCGTCGGCCGATTGTACGGCTGGAACACCGTCGGTGCCATCTTTGGTGCGGGCTTGGGTGGGCTGGTCTTTTTGCCATGGCTTTTTGTCCGCGGCACCGTTTTATTGGCCATCACCGTCAATGTTTTTGTCGCCGCCCTCGCGTGGTACCGGTCTGGCGATCCGGGCCAATCTCGACTCATCAAGGCGACCGTCGGCGGCCTTTTTCTGTCGGTTGGCCTGCACCTGTTTTCTTCACCGTGGAACCCCCTCCAAATGACCGCCGGCACCTACAAATATGTCTTCAATATGGAGGACCACAGCCGGGAAGGGGTCTATCTCTCGAACGTCAAACCCTATGAGCTGCTCTATTACGCAGAGGGGCTCTCATCTGTGGTGACCGTCGCGAAAAACAGAGAGACCGGAGACATCTGGCTGGCCAATAACGGTAAAATCGACGCGTCGAGCAAGGCCGACCTGCCCACCCAGGTGCTGGTCTCCCACATGCCGTTTTTCTATCGGCCTGAGTCTGAGACCGTCATGATGCTCGGCTTGGCTGCGGGCTACTCAGCGGGCTCTGCCGCCTTGCACACCCAACCCAAAGTCATCGACCTGGTGGAAATCGAGGAGCGCATTATCGACGCCAGCCACTTCTTTGACGAGTGGAACCACCACCCCCTGGACGATGAACGGGTCGTGCTGAAAGTCAATGACGCCCGCAACCACCTCAACCTGACACCCGATGGCCATTACGACCTCATCGTGGCTGAACCCTCCAATCCTTGGCTGACCGGTGTCTCGAATCTGTTCACCAAAGAATACTTCGAAATGGGCAAGAAAAAGCTCAAAAAGGGCGGCATTTGGTCCCAATGGATTCAAATCTACGGCATGGACACCGACGACCTCCGCTCCTTGCTCGGCACCTTTTCGGACACCTACCCCTATGTCCACCTGTTCTCGACCATCAAAGACGCGGATTTGGTTTTGGTGGGCTCTGAGTCACCGCTCGTGATGGACGTTGAGGCCTTCCAATCCACCATCGACAACAATCCACGGGTGGCCGCTGACTTGCTGGAGATAGAAATCGACTCCAGCTACGACCTGCTGGCGCGTTTTCGCTTGGGCAGAGACAAGCTCCAAGAACTCGCAGCCGGGATTGAGCGCAACACCGATGACAATATGCGGGTCGAATACTCAGCCCCCCTCAACCTGTATACCTGGACTGGCGATGAAAATGTGCTGATGCTCGAAGAGTCCGTCGGCAAAGTGCCTTTGGTGCCATACGGGGCCACAACCGGCGTTGATGGCTTGCTCGAGTTGGCCAAAAGCTACGCAGAAATCGACCTGTATGTCCAAGCCTTGATGTGCCTAAAAGAGGCCGTCAAACGCGAAGAGGATGATGTAAGAGCCCAAAAAGAGGCCCAAAAAGACCCACCGGCCCCACGGACCGATATCGATGCGCTCTATGGGGAGTACCAAGCCGCCTTGGCCGTACAAATCGACGAAGCCAACGCCGCCATATCCAGTGAATAACGCGGCTAAAACACCGCTCGAAAGCAGCTTGGCTGATGAAAGTCCGGGACATCTCCCGGCAATTTTACCCAAGAGGAATACTGGCGAGCGAGCCCCGATCCATGGATGGCCGTCACGTTGAAACGCCACGCTCCATCCGGCAATAATGCAGCGGGAATCTGAGCCTCTCCGCGCCAAGATGACCCGTCCACGACCGCTTCGAAGGCGATGTCCAGCAAGCGCGCAACCGGGCGGCGCACACCATCGAGCTGAATCACCAGGTGATGTCCAGTGGGGGACAACTCGATTTCGGTGTACTGAGCCCCGGGTCCAGACACGAAAATCTCGACCACCTCGTGCTCCCACAAGCCATCCACCGGCCCCATCGGCCCCACAGGCGGAGGTGGGTCACCATAAAAAGGTGCCTCGACCACAATCTCCAAACCCAAGGGCGTGCGCGCCAACCGCACCTTGAATTGGTCCCGGACTTGAAGGGCTTCGCCTTGCCATGTGTTCTCAATCCGAAGTGTCGCGATGGGTGAAGTCATACCGGCCGGTTAGCCCATACCATCGGAGGTTGACGTGAACAGGCCTTGTGTGGTTCAAAAATATGGTGGCTCGTCCGTCGCAGATGTACATCGCATCCGCGCAGTAGCCGCACGGGTGGTCCAAACCCGGCGCACTGGGGTCGATGTGGTCGTGGTCGTCTCTGCGATGGGGAACACCACAAATGAATTGCTGGCCTTGGCCGCTGAGGTTTCGAATAACCCTGGTCGCCGGGAGTTAGACTTGCTGATCAGCGTCGGTGAACGGGTGGCCATGACTTTACTCGCGATGGCCATCCAAGAATTGGGTGTTCCTGCGCAGTCTTTTACCGGTAGCCAGTCGGGAATCATGACCGATGACAAACATGTGGCTGCAGCCGTGGTCGAGGTCCGGCCCCACCGCATCCGCCGCGCACTCGATGAAGGACAAATCGCCATCGTCGCCGGGTTTCAAGGGGTGAGCTTAAAAGGCGAGGTCACCACCTTGGGGCGGGGCGGATCGGACACCACAGCGGTGGTCTTGACAGCGGCATTGGGTGCTGAGCATTGCGAGATATGCTCCGATGTGGACGGCATTTACACCGCCGACCCCCGCACGGTTCGCCGCGCCAAACGCATCGAACACCTCAATATAGATGCCGCCATCGCCATGGCCGCAGCAGGTACAAAAGTACTCGGCGAAGAGGCCTTAGCCAAAGCCAAAGAATGGGGGGTCACCTTGCTCTCAAGCGGCACAGACCACCCACCAGGTTCGGGAACGAAAATCTCAAACACCCCACAAAATGAAGGTGTTTTCGTCATCTCTCGCGATGAGGATCTGTTTTTGATTCAGCCCAATGCCAACCTGTCTAAACTGACAGGCGCCATCAAGGCCCGACTGCCCGATGGGTCCACATTGGTGAACGGCCGAAACCTGCCACTGCCTGAGGCCTGGAAGACAGGTGTAGAGTGCACAGCCGTGGCCACTGTCAGCGCTATCGGGCCGGGGCTTACCGCTGATCCCGAATGCACCCAAACCGTCATCGACGCTGTCACCACCCATGCACCCCAAGCGCTTTGGTGGTCCACCGGCGGCAGATTTTGCGCTGTGGTTGAGCGATCAATCAGTGCTGTGGTCGAAGCCGCGGCTCACGATGCGCTTTACCCAGACGAATCCCTGGGCTAAAGCGTTGACACAACCCCAGCCATCAGCTTGGAGTATTTGATGATTCGCCACTTTCTCAACCCACCCAACTGGTTTACATCCGCCGGAATCTTTTGCGGCATGTACAGCATCGTGCTGGCCACCGGAGTGCAGGGAGAGCCAAACTTTTACAAAGCCGCGATGATGGTGCTCTTCGCATCTGTCTTCGACATGCTCGATGGCCGAGTGGCGCGGGTCACAGGGCGCGGCTCTGAGTTCGGTGTCCAACTCGACTCCTTGGCCGATATGATCAGCTTTGGCGTGGCACCCGCGGTGCTTTTATATGCTTGGGGGATTCATTCACTGGGCATATGGGGCCTTATAAGCGCCTTCGCCTTCGTGCTTTGCGGTGCTTTTCGCCTGGCCCGGTTTAACTGCCAGGCCGATTCCGGTGACAAACCCGCCTTTTCAGAAGGACTCACCATCACCATGGCTGGCGGAACCGTAGCCGCAGCGGTCATGGCACACGCTGCGAGTGGCCGACTTGGGGTGGAACATCCGTGGAACGTCTGGGCCTTGTCCTTGGTTCTCGGCTTGTTGATGGTCAGCTCGGTGCCCTATCGCACCCCAAGCAGCCTCAAATTATCGCGGTTCGCCATCATCGTGTCCGCACTGTTTTGGGCTGCAATCTTGCTGGTCGCGGTGCGCTATCGTGTCTCGACGGCCTTTATCGTCCTTTTGGGCTCTTATGTGCTGAGTGGCCCGCTCGAAGTGCTCATCTTACGCAAACGCATCAAGATTATCGATGATGGTGACATCGCGATGAATGAGTGGCTGGACGAAGAGACTATTGAACCACCAAAGACGCGATAAGCAGAGCATTTTCACCCCGTTGATCTGTGTACAGCGCTGTCACATCCCGCAAAATAAACCACTTGAGCCGAGCTGCATTGGGCGCACCCCGAACCGCTGGTGCATCGGCCCGAACAAAGCGGCTGACGGGTAAAACCACATCCACCCACCGATCAGTGGGCACGGACTGAACCGATGTCGTCCACCGTTGACCGTCCTCGTCTTCAACTAAAAAACGATATCGGCCCTGTAAATTCTCCGAGCGCAAACGCAATGAAACCGTCGACACCTTCTGGCCATCGGTGGATAAACCGAAAATCACAAAGTCCGAATCGGCGTCTACGACCTCGGTCGCCCATCGCACACTAAACCCATCGGGCCCATCAACCACGCTTAAATCTTTGGGCTGACCCCGTTGCCAGCCCCGCACCCATGGGTCTGTGCTGGCCTTAAAATAAAAATGCGAGGGCACAATCGAGACGGCCTTCGCCCCGGCGTCCATGATCGACATCAAAACCCGTACCCGTGCGAATGCCTCCGGATATTCTCCTGCTGACTCCAAACTTCTGCGCGCACCCGCAAGGTCTCCAGCAGACCACCGCGCACGGCCCAACCAATACAGCACATCCCCGCGTTGGGCATCCTCAGGAGACATCTGCGCGACCAATGTTTCGTACACCGCGATGGCCTCAGCCGGGTCGGCCCCCATCGCCTGGCTCAGCCGGGCATCGTATGTGCTCGACCAATCCAGCGGTCCTCCTGCCAAGGCCACACTGTGAACCAATAGGCACAGCCAGACCCCCACGTTTAGCCCTCTTCGGCGATAAACTGGTAGCCAACACCGTGCAGGGTGCGGATGAATCTGGGCTCAGCGGCGTCGTCTCTCAGCTTCTTGCGTACGGTCAACACATGGGTATCCACCGTTCTTGTGGCCACCCCGGCCCGATAACCCCACACCCGCTCCAAGAGCGTGTCGCGGGACAAAATCAAACCACGATTTTCGATGAAAAACTTGAGCAAGGCCGCTTCACGCTTAGAGAGTGGCTCATCGCCATCGGGGTGATGGATGGCCATATCATTGGGGCCAAGCTCTACCTTGACATCGCCATAATGGAATAAAAACCGCGCGCCGCCCACACGCTTGAGCATGGCCTCAATCCGCTTTTCCAACACTGGAAGCGAGAAGGGTTTGGTGACATAATTATCGGCACCAGCGTCAAAACCCACGATCTTGTCCTCCTCTGATGTTCGGGCGGTCAAAAACAAGATGGGTCGATCAAAACCCATATCGCGCAACGCGGAGCAGATTTCAAACCCGTTCATGCCATCAGGGCCAGCCGGGCCCTCTTGGAGCATCACATCCAAAACCGCCACATCGGGTTGAAGGCGTTCAGCGATGGCCAAAGCATCCTCGCCCGTCCGAGCACCGTGGACCGTGTGGCCCTGACGCTCAAAATATTTGGTGAGGGTGCCCAACACCTCTGTCTCGTCTTCTACGAACAGAATCCGTGCCATTTTATGCTCCTTGTCTTTGCGTTGAATCCCCGGTCATGGCCGGGAACCAAAGCGAAAAAGTGCTTCCTTCTCCCGGCTTGGATACCACATCCACCGTCCCATTGTGCGCGGAAACGATGTAGAAGGTGATCGCCAGCCCAATTCCTGTGCCCTTCCGGCGGCGCACAGAGGCATCCGATCCCCGAAAGAAGGGCTCAAATATTTGCTCTACATCTGTCTGAGGAATGCCGATTCCTTCGTCGGTAACAGCAACCACCACGCCATCGTCTTGTCGCCTCATCACCAACCTTATCGGGTCTTCTGGCTCCGAGTACTTGGCGGCGTTCGACAATAAGTTGATCACACATTGGGCAATAGCATCGTTATCGTGAGCCACCGCGGGCAAATCCGGCTTGATGCTGATGTACAGGTCGCGGTCTACGAGTTCAGCTGAGCCCTCGACTGTCTCAATAGCTGAAGCCACCGTTTCTCCCAAATCGCCGACCAGCATCGCATAGGTTTTGGCCCCACGCTCAATGGCCGAATAGTCCAAAACATTGTCAACCAGCCGGCTTAAACGCTCGCTCTCGCGAACAATGATGCGATAATCTCGCGCCTGTTCCTCTGGGGTGTCAGAAAGACCGAGCATCAAACTTTCCGCTTTGAGTCGAATCTGAGTGATCGGCGATCGCAGTTCATGAGAAACATTGGCCGCAAAATCTGTCTTCACCCGTGCAGCGTCGAGTTCTGTGCGCACCAAGCGGCCTGTGGAGAGGGCACCGAGGCCAATCAGGCTGATGGCCAAAATGATGATGCCAATACGGCGGTCGCGGCGGGACTGAAGATCGTCCTTTAGGGCCTGGGCATCTCGGGGAACGACGGCCATGGACCAACCGAGCATCCAAGGTACCAATGAACGCCGTGAGAGGACATCGGTGGGTACATCCTCATCGGCCGCGAACAACATTCCAACGACAGGGCTCGAGACCGGACTGACCTCTTCGGCCAAACGCCGTGCATCCGCAATCAACTGGGTACGGTCGAGAGCGAAGGCATATAAATCGTCTCCCCACCAGTTCAGAGCCCACAAACCCCGTTCACCCTCAACCCAACGCATTTTGCCTTTGTCCACGCTGAAGTTCCGACCCCCGGCCAACAGCGCATCAAGCTCAGGCAGCAGCTCCTCGGCCCAGTACAACAAACCCATCCGAACATCGATCCGCTCTCTTGTGGCGGCGACCCATTCCGAGTCTGCGAACGGACCCAATAGCGATAATGCCCGACGGGCAACAGCCCCTTCTCCACCCATGCCGATGGCCCAACGCCGATCCATCAGGCGGTCGACCAAGGTCCGAAGCAACTGGGCACCATCGAGGGGATTGCGCTCCATCAGGCCCTCTGCGCGGTACAGCTCCACCAAGTCTTCCATGCGAAAACCCCAGGGGTCTCGCAAGTCACCAAAATCTCTGATCACCCCAGCCATGAGCATCGCCGAGGCGTTGGGCCGACCCGCTCTGGCAGCCAAGCGCGCCCGATCAAAACGCATCCGAGCCTTGACCTGTGCAGACCGCGAGGCATCCTCGGCATGCGCGTAAAGCTGGGACACAACCTGGTCAGCTTCTAAACGCCGATCTGCAGCCAAAGCCCTGCGCACGCTGGGGTCGAATAAAAAATCAACGGGCTCGCTTAAAGGGGAGCCCGCCCTAAATGGTGCGACCAGCTGCAAACCAGCGTCCAGTTTTAGGGCAACCAGCACACCGGGATGAAGCTCTTGCGGCGCCTCGAGTGGACTGCGACCGGCCGCAAGCCGATGGGTCACCGACGACTCAAACGAAGCCAAAGGACGCTCAAACTGATTCCGAAAGGCATTGGCCGCACCATCCGCCTGGTTTTTGACGTCCTTAAAAACCGCCAACTCCTCGCCTTGAATCGATGAAATTCCGAAATAGGCCAACAACATAGAAGGCAAAAAAATCATCACTGAGCCCAACAGGATGATCCGCAATGACTTTTTAAGCCGAAGCGCATCCTCCATGGCCGTCACGCGTCCGCCTCGGCGAGACAGTGCCCACCGCAAAAACTGGACAAATCGGGAATGTTGAGAGCTTGTACGATTAGCGGGCATCACAGCCATCATAAGTCAGTCGCTCGAACTCGGTTCAAATCCACCCGACAACCCATGCGATACGCCAAAAAATATCGAAGAATCCGTTCCACGTGGAACAGTCGAACCCCAGAGGTTTCAAGGTTACGACTGATGCGACGGAGGATTGATGGCAAGTGGAAGTGCGAAAGCGGTGTATGTGGCGATTGGAGCGAACTCGGTGATCACCGTCGCCAAACTCGGCGCATTTTTCTTTACGGGATCGGGTTCGATGCTCTCAGAAGGCATTCACTCTTTCGCCGATGTGCTCAACCAAACCTTGCTGGCAATGGGTATCGCTAAGGCCAAAAAGGGTGCGGATGAAGATCACCCTTATGGCTACGGCCGCGATGCCTTCGTTTGGGCGTTGATTTCAGCAGTCGGCATCTTCTTTTTGGGCTGCGGCTTCACCCTGTACCACGGCATGCACTCTCTCCTGCATCCAGAGCTTGTCGAGATCAACGACATCAATGTGGCCTTGGGGGTGCTCGCTTTCTCCTTTTTACTAGAGGGCTGGACGCTGATGTTCGCCTACAGAGAAGTCAAGCGTTCTGCGGCCCTGATCGGCATGAGTTTTTCCGCCTATATCCAAAAAGGCCCCGACCCCATGGCCGTCGCAGTCTTGCTCGAGGATGCCGCTGCGGTGATCGGTGTGACATTGGCCGGCAGTTGCATCGGGATGTACGTGCTGACCGGTGACCCCATCTGGGATGCGGTAGGCTCCCTCGTCATCGCCTTATTGCTGGGTGTGGTCGCGGTCTTTTTGGTCATTAAAAACCGCCGCGCACTGCTGGGCCAAGCGGTGACGGCAGAAATCCGAAAGGACATCTTGGATATCTTGACCCATGACGACGCAGTCGAGGGTGTATACGATGTCAAGGCGACCGTGATGAGCACCGAGAGTTTTCGCTTTAAGGCTGAGATCGACTTTGACGGGGCCAAGATTGCAGAGCATTGGCTCGCCAACCAAGACCGCGACAAAATCTTTAAAGATGCGACCGCGAGCAGAGCGGCTTTCGACCTCTTTTTATTGACCTACGGAGAGGCGATAACCACTGCAGTGGGCGAAGAAATCGACCGCATCGAGCAGAAAATTCGCCAAGCCATTCCCAACGCAAAACATGTAGACCTTGAGGTGGACTGATGATCGATTTACAAACACTGCAGCAACACGATGACGGCTGGTCGATAAACCCTGCCGGCCACTTGCAACGGCAGTTTGAATTTGATGACTTTGCCCTGGCCCTCGCCTTTACCAACCGCCTCGGTGCACAGGCTGAGCAAGCAAACCATCACCCGGACATTCACTTGGCTTGGGGTAAGGTCGTCGTCGAAATTTGGACCCACAGCATCAACAAGCTCTCACCAGCGGACTACCGCCTGGCCCGTGAAGCGAGTCGGCTCTACCCGACGCCCGAGTAGGCGCTCGCGACGAGCTTACGAATCTTGGCCGGGCTGAGGGCGGGGGTCCCAGACACCGAATAGGCCCACGCAACATTGCCCAAACACCGGTGGACGGCATCTGATTTTGAGTAGCCAAGCCGGCAAAATAATTGAGCCCGCTCCTTTATCTCTATTTCGGCGGCACGTGCGCAATGCGGTCCCTCATCGGCTGATTTTCGTTCGGCACTTTCATCCATCCAACAAAACGGCATGCTGCCCTCCTGAGACAATCTGCCCCGTCAACCCATTGTCGGCAACAGTCGCCTCGACACTGGGCTGTTCCTGCGTTGGCCGGCATCCGCTAGGCTATTTATAATGGCGTGGCCCAACCGTGTTAGGTGGTTCGGTAAACGGAGGAACATCCATGAATACCGTCGAGTTGTTATCTGAAATGTTCGTCTTCAAAGGTGTACCCAAAAAGGATTTGCACGCGCTATGTGCCATGGCGCCTCCGGTTCACTTCAAGCCGGGAATGACCATTTTCACCCAGGGCGACGACGCTGATATTGCCTTGCTGCTCGTTGAAGGAAAGCTGGGTGTTGAGGTCTTGAGTGCAGGACAACATCGTGAGGTTGGCCAGATCAAACACGGCGACGTTGTTGGCGAGACAGCTATTTTTTCCAGAAATGGTAAACGCAACGCCACCGTGCGGGCGCTTCAGCCTTCTCAATGCTTGTTAATCAACTCTGAATTATTGATCTCCGCCGCTAAAAATCCAGCGATGATCGCCCTCGAAATGCATCTTCTGGGCACCCTGGCCCGACGCATTCGGCGAACGAATCAAGAGATATCCAAGCTGTGGCGAGAGCTCGCCGTCCACCCGAGCACACCCGCTCCAAAACAAGAAAGCTTCATCAACAAGCTTAAACACCTCTTTGGGGGTGCATAATGGGTAAAATATCTGAAGCCAATGCCGATGCTTTGGCTAAGCGAATCGTATCTCGCCATTCTTTTCCCGGTGCGAGCCATGCCGCCGTCGTGCGCATCTTGGCCAAAGGTGATTGCCGCAGCCTTCCCCATGGAACGCTCCTCTGCGTCGAGGGCGAGCCCGGTGACCATGTCTTCTTTTTGGTCTCTGGAAACATCTCGGTGACCCGAAAAGACACCCAAGGTAAAGAGCAAGTTTTATCGGATATGACCTGCCCTTGCGTTTTTGGACATATGGCGGTCATCGACGGCTCGAAACGTTCCGCCTCTTGCAAAGCGAACGGCCCTGTAGAGATCGTCACGCTTCGCCGAAGCCAAGTTGATCAGCTCGTCACCGAAGCCTCTGTGGCCGGGGCCGCACTTCGGCGCCTGTTGATCGCGAGTTTGTGCGACCAACTCTCCTCCGCCAACGGATTTGTGCGAAAAATCGTCCTCGACCACGCCGTGGACCCGACCGTGAACCCGACCG
>DBIS01000284.1:0-325 GCA_002296975.1 Deltaproteobacteria bacterium UBA796
CCTGGGCTCGGCTCGGCCGCAAATCGCCGGTACTCTGCGCTTCTGATACCCACAAGCCCCATCAAATCCGTCGTGACCGTGGTACCTCGAACCCACCCAAAAACTTCGTCTGTGGTGAGCCAAAAAATATCCCGTGGTTCAGACACCGCCCCCGCCGCGTGCATGTGATTGCCCAAGGCCAAAAAGATATCCCGGACCCGACCAAATATGCGCGTGCGCAAAAAGCGGAGGTTCTCACGGTCTGTGACCCGCCGACGGGTGCGGGCCAAAACAAAACGGAACACAGCGGCCTTGACCCTACCCAAGCCAGAAAAGGCCCGGATTT
>DBIS01000284.1:666-1320 GCA_002296975.1 Deltaproteobacteria bacterium UBA796
GGCCCCAACTCGCATCGCCCTATCTTGGGTACCCATCGCCGAGGCGTCCACAGCCGGGGCGGCCAAATAGGCCCGCAAAGTCGCGATAAAGAATGCCGGACGATGGCGCCATGTCGGCACCTCGAGTTTGAGCTCATCGGCACACCGGTCGCCCCAAGTGTCGAGATAGCCATCGATGGCTGCTTTTAATGAGGGAATCTCTGTACAGGCCGCATAGACCGCCTCGTCGCTCAAGCCCGACTCAAAAAGCACGCGCCAGTCCGTCCGTTCTCGAATTTTCGCCGCCAACGCCAAGCCCTCGAGCGCTGGTGCCGCACTCAGCAAGCCCCCCTCTCCTGCCAACAGCGCATTGTGTAAATCCTCGCCATCGTCGTTCCACTTGACGCACAGTTTTCGCAACAAGCCATGAAAAATCATCACGAAGAAATCGTTGACGATGGGGGTCGACCAAGCCCAAAGCAAACGCCGCTCTAGGTCACCATAAATATCCAGCAAATCCATAGGGTCTGTCTCGCCAAGATCCCTAGGATGGGCCGCCATCGCCACCTCAAAATGCGCCGTAAAACGGATGACATCTGCGTCGAGTCGCCCCGCACGCCATAACAAACCCACCACACTCCACAGCAGAGCGGGCAAGGCGGACAAGGCGGACAA
>DBIS01000284.1:1674-8884 GCA_002296975.1 Deltaproteobacteria bacterium UBA796
CAAGGCGGACAAGGCGGACAATCGAGATGCTTTGGGCGCAGTTTGGGCCGGCGCCACATCGGACACGCCCATCATTTGCCCCATAAATCGTTGATTCCATCGGTAGCCAGGAAGCAATGAGACGACGGTATGCCAAGCATCAAGATTATAAAAAATCCGGCCGCGAATCAGGCCGATCATCATCGGAAACACGCTGGCGTGATCTTGAATCACATTCACTCGAACACCCATCACCCGACAAAACAGCTGATAGACGATGGTGTAGGCATGGCGCGCAAAGCTGTAGGTGAGCGGCGAGGTCAAACCGTGGTAGCTCTCGATGATATTGGCGTTGTCCCAGACCAAGCGACGCCCAGTGGGCATGGACTGGGTGATCGGCCGGGTTTGAAGCATCACAAGCTTGTCTGCCACTCGGGTCCATTCAATGTCTTGAGGTCCACCCAACTCCAACTGAAGTGCACGGGCCACTGCCGCCAACTTTCGGGCGTGGGCCTCGGTGAGGGCTGGGCTCGACTGCATGGACTCTGGGACCGGCACTTCTACAGGAAGCCCGTCAACCAGAGATATTGCGATGTCTTTGATGGCCACAATCTGCTCGACCTCGCCATCCAGCCCCACGCGCACGGTGTCACAAGGCACGCTGCCCTGTACGACACCCTCGCCCAAGCCCCAAGCCGCAGAGATCAAGACTTGGTCTGGGTCCGCAGGGTCAGATGAGAACATCACACCGCTCGCATCGCCCTCGACCATCTCCTGAATGATGACCGCGACCGGAGTGGACTTCAGCCCGTGGTCCGCAATGTATGTGGTCACCCGAGACTGATGCGCGCTCGCACGACACCGCCCGATGGCCGCCACCAGGCCGTCCGCATCGGTGACGCCTAAAATCGTCTCGTACATGCCGGCAAAACTATGCTTGGCACCATCTTCGCCGATGGCACTAGATCGCACAGCCACCCGTCGCCAACCCGACTCGCGCCACGCAGCCACCGCCGCGAATGGATCCCCTCCAGCGGTGAGCACAAACCAGGGCGGCACCTCAGCACCCGCACGCATCAGGCGCAACAAGCCCTGAGCCTTGCCGCCGATGCCCTCAGGGATGAAACCGTTGGCCGCAGCCTCCAAATCTCTAATCAACATGCTGCCACCCAAATAAAAACAAAACCCAAATTCCTGACACGGTGAGTAACCGAAGCCCGATCAATACAGCCTCTGCGCGCCCTTTACCAAGGCGCAACGAATGGCTATCCACACCAACACTGTGTAGGCGACCGGCGGAAATCGCCCCAGCAAGTAGCCCCAAAAGCGGGCCGAAAGAGATGAACTGGGCGTGAGCACTGCGAGCCTCATAAACCCCAAAGCTATCCTGTGACGATTGAACCTTTGAAACAGCCCTGTGAAATAGGCAATCCAAACACCGAACCCCCCAAAAGTCGGGTATTGTCCTCCAATAACCGCGAACCAGACCAATCCATGAGCACCGTCCCCGCCACCACCGATTCTTTCTCTCGCCACATCTTGGCAGGCTTCAAGCCGCACGTGCCTCATATTCAATACCCCGTCACCCTGGGGCTGTACCAAGAAGGCGACAACCTCGCGTTGTTTCTCGCTCCTACAGACCTGGCTTTGGTGCGCCAACTGACCGGCGTGCCCGCCTCCGACCACGCCCTCGTGTTGCACGGTGCTGCGGTGCTCGACGATGCCTTTTTACAGGCCGAACCCCAAGCCAAGCGAATCAACTGGGCCGATGTGGATCAGTTCCACGATGATGTGGATGTCATTCACATCCCTAAAAATACACCCGTCGACCTCGAAGACCTCGATATTCTCACCCCAATCCTGGCCGCTCCACACCAAGCGGTACCCACCGACTTGGGTAGCCGGGTGGCGATAGGGCTTAACGACGGCTGCCATGGGGTGATCATCTCCCCCGACCACCAATTGATCCAAGGGTGCCTCACCGGATTTATCGAGGCATACACCACCGCCGCCACTGGGCGCCGATGCCCGAAGATTCAACCCGATTTAGTGGCCGCACTGCTTCAGCCCATGCAAGCGGGAGAATGGATGGAGTTGCGATTGCTCCCACACAAAAAGATCTTTGCCATTGAGTTGGCGATCAAGGGTGACGACACCAACGCGAGCAGGTGGGTTTGCGGTGGAAATGACCTGAACTGGCGTGATGGGTGGTCGTGGTGATGATGGCCGAATAGCCAAGAGGGGTGAACACCTCTGAGCCCATCCACCTCGTTCAAAGTCCCAGCGCCTTATCGGCTATGGTCGCTGAGCTCGTAGACGAATCCACAGTTGCGGTCGATACTGAGTTTCACGCTGAACGCAGATACGCTCCCGAATTGATGTTGGTCCAAGTTGCCGACATCCACGGGCGCACCTGGGTGATCGACCCATTGGCCGTGTCCTTGTCGCCTTTGGCGCAGGCCTTCGCAAACAAAACCATCGTGGTACACAGCGGCAGTCAAGACTTGTGGCTGCTCCACCGAGACTGCGAGGTCAGCCCTCCCTCAGCTTTCGATGTTCAAATCGCCGCAGGTATGGCAGGCCTCGGCCACCCCACCCGCTTGGACACCTTGGTAGCAGCGCTGCTCAAACGCCCACTCAATAAAGGCGCCACCCTTTCAGACTGGTCCAAACGTCCACTTACCAGCGTGCAAATCAACTATGCAGCTGCCGATGTTCAAGTCCTTTTTGCAATGAAAGCTGTGCTCGAAGATGCGCTCAATCAGTCCAGTCGACTGCACTGGGCCCAAGAAGAGAGCGAGCTGATGCGCACAAAAGCCCTCGGGCCGAAAGCGGTTGATCACCATTGGACCCGCTGGGAGATTGCCCCCCGCCTTGATGAGACCACCCAACGCGTGCTCGGAACACTTTTTGAGTGGCGTGACCGACAAGGCCGAAACAAAAATCAGCCCGGCCGCTTTATGCTCAGCGATGGTTTATGCCTCGATATCGCCAGACGAAAGCCCATCACACTCACGGCTCTGGCCGAAAATCGCCGCATCCCGCAAGGTTTGATGCGCAAGCTCGGCCCCGAGATTGTAAAGGCCGTGAGTTGGGCTTTAGACACCCCGATGCCCATGCCGCCGATACCCACCATCGCGGACCAGCAGCGCATCAAACCCTTGTTGTTGTGGGCCGAAGCCATGGGCGCCAACATGGGTGTGGCCAGCAACTTGCTCATGCCCGACCCCCTCGCACTCCAAGTGGTCAGCTTGGGTGTGAGCGCACTCGCTGGCTGGCGGCAAGAGGCTATCGCTGAAGCACTCAGCGAGTTTCTGAGCGGAAAAACCGGGGTGTTTATGACTGAAAAAGGCGCTTGTGTTCGATAGCGCCTTCCCTGTCATTTTGGTGCTTGATGAACAGTTTTCAGTTTTTGAATAGCACCGGCACGGCGGACAAGGTGATCAGTGCTTGGGAAGGCTGCCAAACAAAGGCGCCATCCCCATTCGAAATCACCGAACTGTGGGATTTTGCCGCGGCATAATGCTTGGGTGCAAGCCGACCCTGACCCCAAAAAACCCATCGGCGCTCACCATCTGTTCTCAGGACGTCATAGCCAAACTGACCGGCCCGCAAACCCTTGATCTCGGTCACAGAGACATGGTCGGATATGTGCTCAGCCAACAGGGCAAAACTCCCATAGGCCAACTTTGGTTTGCCGTCTGAGTCCTTCAAACCAAAGCCTCTCCAGCGATTTCCGGGGCGGGGCTTAGAACTTCGCAAAGTGTGCCAAAACACCGCTTGGTCACCTGCTCCCCAGGCCACCATGGCACGCTGAAAAACGTCTGCAGCTTGAGTTTGTGGGGTGGTGGCCGGCCTGGGGCGAGCAGAGAGGCTGGGCTGACTGCTCGATCCGGTCTCGGTGAGCCAAACTGGTTTATCGCCAACCCCAAGGCGGTCCAACGCCATTTTGAGCCGTCCACGCCTGTCTTTGAGGGCTCGCCATGGCCCGTAAAAATGGTAGCTCACCACATCAAACCCATCTGTACCCGCACCAGCCACAAAGCCCGGTAACCACGTGTCGAGCACATATGCGCTCAGCCCGCCCATCCCCGGCATCAAGATCACGGCATCTGGGTCGTGTTGCCGAATAATGGCTGCCACCGAGGCGACAAAGCGGCCCTGTGCATTCGGACTAAACCCCTTGGGCGGGTTGTGGGGCGGACGTTTGGCCGGGGGATGACGCCGGTCGCCTGGGTCGGAGATGCGCCAGTGATCGAGTTCATTGCCGATCTCCCAGTAGCGGACTTGATCGCCATAGCGTCGAACCACCGTCTCCACATAATCTCGGGCTGCATCGCCAAGTACCGGCCGAAAGGCACCTGGCCCCTCAGCCCAAGGCGGTGTTGCACTCGCATATTGCATCGAAAACAAAGTCACGATGGGGGTGGCCACCGCCTTGTTGAGCACCGCATCGGACCGTGAAAAGTCCCACTGGTCGTCGACCGGCTCGATGTCACGCCACAGCAAATCGGCCCGGACGAGCTGGCGCATTGCATCGGCACCCAAAGCTTTGACGTCGGCATTGACCGACTCCGGGCCTTCGCCTGAACCGTCACGCTCCCAGAAATAGCGCATGAAGTTCAGACCCAGACTGGGCGACCGTTCATCACCCGCAAAGGCAAGCCCCGACCAGGCCAGCAACAGCCAGAACAATCTACTCAAGGTCACCTGTCAGCACCCAAAAACCTGGGGGTGTATCGGAGCCGTCCATGCCCGTGGTGATCGAAGATAAAGTGAAGCCGCCAATGCTCGGCAGGGGTACTTCCCCCAAAGCACCGGTCATCGAGGGCAGATAGTACGGGATTAAATCCGCCAACAAACTCTCGGTGGTCTCGACGGTGATCGGTGAGGCGGTCGAGGTGGAGCTGACATCCACATAGATGACCGGGTCGCCAACCTCTAAGGCAACCGTTGTCCTACCATCGCCAGCAGAAAGGTTCATCGGTGCGATCACCGAGACGAACAGCTCCATATACAAGCTTTCGTCCTCAACCTCGCCATTATAAATGCGGACGGCCATATCGCCGAGCTGGAGTTCATACTCATAGCCGTCACTGGTATCGCTCCGGGGCACAGCCACTGGCGGCAACATGGGCAAAGTCAACATGGTCATGTCCGTAAGACCGGGCATCAACAACCCAATGGTGCCCATATCGAGGCCCAAGTCCTCATCGGTCACCTGCTGGTCCATAAATCCGCCTTGCCAAAAGGCGAAGAGCGCCTGGTTGATAAAGTCGGTATTCAGGGCCAAACTCGTCCCTGTGCTGCTCTCCCAAGCAGGTTCGCCAAAGTTAAAGAAGGGGGCACCGCTTGGACCCGCGCTCGCTCCCCAGCCAATGGCTTCATCCGCTTTAACCTGGGTTTTCATGACCACACTGATACCAGACTCGTCGACGTTCAAAGCCTGCACCACTGCGGTGAGGGTGTAGACGCTGGCCATGATCTCAAAGTCTTGATCGATGCGAACATCGCCAATGGTGTCACCCAATAACGGCGCCACGGTGTCATCGACCGTGTCCAGCACAGCACTCTCTAGCTCATCCCAAATCATGCCCTCTACATCAGCCCAGTCGGCCAAAGTGCCCCAAATCGCACCATCTGCCGTGAAGCTGTAGCCCGACTCTCCCACGGTGACGTCGTCGAGGTTGAAAGACAAATAGCCGAGCGCTGAGACATATGGATCGAGGTCCATATCCACCCAAATGCTATCCGCATGGACATCACCGGTGATGGTGCCCAACGATGTGTTGGCGTGCCAGTTGACGTTGAGGTTGTTGAGGGTCACCCGGGCCTCAATGACCCCGGACCCACGGGGATCGATGTCGACATCAACCCCGGAATAAGTGACTGAGTCGACGTAGCCTGTGGCCGAAAATGTACTCCAGCACCCTCCGAATGGGTTGGGGATCACGCATTCCGAAATATCGAAGATTTCACCCAGAATCATATCGCCAAAATCGGAGGTGGCGATCATGTCTTCGGCCATCTGCTCGAGTTGGCCAAGACCACCGGGGTCATCCTCCATCCTCAAGACAATGCCGTCGAGCAGTGTGGATGTGGGGGCCAAAAATCCGGGTGCTTGAAGCACCGCGCGCACATCATTGCTGCGATTTCCAAGCCCATCAGCATCGTGATCGAGGTCTTGGGCGATGGTCTCGATAATGTTGATTCCAAAGTTGAGGTCGAGTGGATACTCAAACTCACCACCCGGCATCATTTCAGGGGTATCACCATTGATGGTCACCCAATCCAGGCCTGCGATGGCGTCGATGGCATGACCGGTGACCAGGACAGACTCGTCCATGGTCCAACTGCCCCGGTCAGGGGTAGAAATGGTAATCTCTGGGCCGGTCGAGTCGACGATAATCACCTCCGTGTCCGAGATGTCGGTGCCAGACACAGTGGCCGTGCAGTTGAAGATCCCATCGATCAGAAATTCAAGCTCATCGTCATCGACAAGAACAGATGCGTCGTCGCAGTTGATGATCACATCGCCATCGACCAGGTTGCCATACTCGTCCGTCACCCAGACCTCAAAATTGGTGTCATCACCCGCCTCGAGGTCATCTTCTTCAATGACCAAATCGATACCGGCCGCCGCTGCGGCAACCACGGTCCATGATGCGTCATCGGTGGCATCTTCATGGTTGACCGTGGCGATGTAGGTTCCCGCGACCGTGGTGAGGAGCGTGCCCAAAGACACGGCAACATCGGCGCTATCCACGGTAACAACACCCTCGCTTTCGTCTCGCGGGTTGCCATAGGCATCGGCGGCCTCAAGGGTATAAGACAGCTCATCTCCGGCCACGACCTCAACAGCACCTAAACTGATGGACACCGTGGCGACCGGCCCAGCGACCACGCTGATTTGCTCGGTGTCAGTGTGCTCTGTGCCAGCATCGTCGGTGGCAGTAGCAGAGAGGCTGTGCTCTCCGGCAATCGTGAGGACCACTGCGCCATCGACCACATCCAAATCACCTTCAGTGTCGCTATGGGCGCTGAAATCTTCCACAGACTCGCTGGCATCGGCGGACAACCACACCACAGTGAGCCCCAAGGCCTCACCCGCCACCGTAGTCGCCGCATCTGGCTGTAAGTCCAGCGCCATATCAACGTCGGCGTCGGCGTCGGCATCGGCGTCCGCATCGGCGTCGGCGTCAGCGTCGGCATCCGCATCCGCATCCGCATC
>DBIS01000062.1 GCA_002296975.1 Deltaproteobacteria bacterium UBA796
CCCATGCCGCCCATGCCGCCCATGCCATCCATCGATGGTGGCATCATCCCCGGGGGCATTCCGCCGCCGCCCATTTTCTCCATGGCCCGCCGTTGTGCCCGACTACTGGGCATGCCGGGCATGCCGGGCATGCCGGAGAGGGCACCCGATTTACCCAGGTTGCCCATCATTTTCCGCATTTCATTAAACCGCTCGTAGAGATCCTTGACCTCCTGGAGCGGCCTGCCACAACCCCCGGCGATGCGTGCCATACGGGAGCTGTTGACCACGTCGGGGTTGTTGCGCTCGGTCTTGGTCATCGACTGGATGATGGCCTCGACCTTCTTAAACTCACGGTCATCCAAGGCCTCAGGAGGGATTTGCTTAAGCAAGTCTCCCATTCCTGGGAGTTTCTCCAAAATCGAACGCATCGATCCCATTTTGCGGATCATGTTGATCTGCTTCAGGAAATCGTGGAAGGAAAACTCCCCACTGAGCATCTTGGCCGCGTCTTTTTCAGCAGTGTCTTTATCGACGACCTTCTCGAAGTCGGACATCAGCCCGACCACATCACCAAAGCCCAAAATACGGTCAGCGAGGCCTTCTGGACGGAAGTCTTCGAGCTTGTCTAAGCCCTCGCCCATGCCCAAAAATTTGATGGGCTTTCCGGTGACGGCTTTGATGGCCAAGGCGGCCCCACCTCGGGCATCACCGTCGAGTTTGGTCAGCACAAAGCCGGTAAAGTTGAGGCGGCGATCGAATTCGGCGGCTGTTCGGACCGCATCTTGGCCGATCATCGCATCGCAAACAAAGAGGATGTTGTTGGGTTTCGCGACGGCCTTGAGCTGCTCGAGTTCAGCCATGAGCTTGTCGTCGAGGGCCAGCCGTCCGGCGGTGTCGATGATCACCACATCTGTGGCCGTGGCTCTGGCGCTCGCGAGGGCGGTTTTGGCCAGATCGACGGGCATCATGCCGGGCACGGTGTGAACCGGCACTTCCAGTTTTCGGCCCAAGGTCTGGAGCTGGTCGATCGCCGCTGGGCGGTAGACATCTGCAGCCACCAACAGCACAGTTTTTCCTTCGCCAGTCAGCCGTTTGGCGATCTTGGCGGCGGTGGTGGTTTTTCCAGACCCCTGCAGACCGACCATCATGATCACAGCGGGGCTTCCGACCAAGTCCATTGCCGGGTCGACCGGGCCCATCAAGTTGACCAATTCGTCGTGACATATTTTTACAAAGTGATCGGCTGGGCTGACTTTCATGCCCTTTTTAAGGCCACGACCATCGGTGGGGGCTTTGAGGGAGACCACCTCACCGATCGCCCGTTCTCGGACCCGATCGAGGAAAGTTCGTACCACCCCCAGTTCGACATCGGCCTCGAGCAGGCTTCGCCGGACGTCTTTTAGGGCCTCGGCGATGTTGTCTTCGCTCAGGCGTGTTTTGCCCGCCAGCTTCAGCCGGGCATTTTTGAATCCTTGACTCAGGGTTTCCAGCACGACGCACTCCGTTTGGACGGGGGCCACCTAACCGGACTTACGGGTTTTTCGAGCCTTTGCGCATCCAACTCAGGCTTGGGTCTCTCTCGAGTGCGGAATCCCAGGCCAAATCGGCGTCTTTTTGGCGGCCTAAAGCGGCGAGGGCATTGGCCGCACCGGCGTGATGTAGCCCACAGTCATCGTTGTTTGCGATCGCCTTTTTGTATGCCTCTAAGGCGGCCTGGTGGCGGCCGGATAGTTGCAAGGCATCGCCCCTGCCGTGCAGGGCCCACGGTGCATTGGGGGCATGGTTGAGTGCTGTCGCAAAATGATGCAAGGCCTCGCCGTAGCTTTGGGCTGCAAAAGCCGATTGGCCAAGCTGGATATGATGGGATGCAGCCACCATTGGACTGTCTTGCGGGCTCTCTTTAGGGCCGGGTCGTGCCGTTGAGGCCAAATCTGTGAGCAACGCCTCGGAAGGCCTGGGTAGGATGCGGCCGGCCCATCGTGCACCAAAAAGGGCGAGAGCATCAAGTACGGGGAGAAATCGGCGCATAGGGGTTCTTTTGGGCTAGCTTACTTTGGTTTAGCGAACCGGGTGCTTAAAGGGGCTGTCGGGGTCGACCTCTGGCTCGGGTTCGGATGCGGCCTTGGGGGGCACGACCACATGTGGGGCCCCTCCTGAGGCAGGCCCAGGGCGGGGCGTACCCATGACCACCCCTTCAAAGTTCACCCGCTGTGCCAGGTTGCGTTTGACCGCTCCGACCATCATTCGGCGACTCAATGGTGTGATCAAAGCGAAGCCAAAAAGATCGGTCATTACGCCGGGTGTGACCAGCAATATTCCACCCACCAGCACCATTAGGCCCTCGACAAGTTTATCTGCTGGAGGGACACCGCTGGCGGCGCCTTCCTGGATTTGCTTGAGCACGCCGAGGCCTTCGCGCTTGGCCAAATGGGCGCCCACGATGCCGGTAAAAATCACCAAATACAGGGTTTCGATGCCGCCGATATTGTCTGCGATCGCAAAGAGCAGGTACAGCTCGATGGTGGGCACCACGGTGAATAGAAACAGGAGCTTTAGCATGTGGCCTCCTCGGCCTTGACCCGTTCCCACAAGCGGTCCAGGGCGTCGTCGTCAGTACAACCGTTTAGGGCCAGTCCTTCTTCCTCGGCCAGCCCCTCCAGTCTGGAAAAGCGCCGGGCAAAGCGATCGTTGGCTTGGCGCAAAGCGGCCTCAGGTGGTGCACCCAAATGTCGACCGACGCTGGCGACGCTCATCAACACATCGCCCAATTCGTGGGCGATGGCGTCGGGGTCATTTTGTGCGATAGCGTCTCGTAATTCATCAAGTTCTTCCTCGACTTTTTTCAAAACACCTTCGACATTTGGCCAATCGAATCCTGTTGCGGCAGCCTTCTCACCTTGGCGGTGAGCCCGAAGTAAGGCGGGCATGGTTTTGGGTACGCCATCGAGTCTGCTCCGGCCCTTCTTGAGTTTTCGGGCCTCCCAGGCGGCAATGCTCCCTGGGGCATCATCGTCGCTGTCATTCCCAAACACATGAGGGTGGCGGGCGATCATTTTATTCACAATACGCCTGGCCACGCTGTCTGCGGTAATCGCGCTACGCTCTGAAGCGATTTGGGTGATCAAAAGCAGTACAAATAAGGTGTCGCCAAGCTCGCCCTCCAGCCCGTCCGAGGGGTTTGGAGCATCGTTAAGCGGCTCTTGCTCCATCGCCTCAAGGAGCTCATAGACCTCTTCGAGCAAATATGGACGCATGGTGGCGAGGCTCTGTTCTTGGTCCCAAGGGCAGCCGTCTTTGCCGCGCAATTGGGCGACTAAGGCTACAAGTTCGGCAAGTGGGGATGGGTTGATGGCCATGGATGGTTACAATCGGGGTAAGTGAGGTCCCGGTGAGCGCATCTACCCCCGAGCATTTCGGTAAATACCAACTCCTCGAGAAGATCGCGACGGGCGGTATGGCTGAGGTTTATCGTGCTCGCGCCTTTGGCATGGCTGGCTTTGAGAAGATTTTGGTGATCAAGCGCGTGTTGGACCACATGGCCAAAGACCAAGAGTTCATCGAGATGTTTATCGACGAGGCACGTATCGCGGTGCAATTGCAGCATGTCAACATCGTCCAGGTTTTTGATTTGGGCGAGGTGGATGGCCATTATTTTATGGCCATGGAGTATGTGCATGGCATTGACCTTTCACGGTTGTTGTCTCGGTCTAGAGGGCTTGGGCCCTTCCCAATTCCCCTCGCACTTTTTATCACCGGTGAGATTCTCAAGGCCTTGCAATTTGCCCATCAGCAGGTCGATGACCAAGGGCGCTTGATGCAGATTGTTCACTGCGATGTGAGCCCCCAAAATATGCTGTTGTCCTATGCTGGCGAGGTTAAAATTCTTGACTTTGGCATCGCGCGGGCAGCCTTCCAAGCCGATACTAAGCATCAGATTGTCCGCGGAAAATATGCGTATATGAGTCCCGAACAAGTTGAGGGGAGCATCCTTGATGGGCGTTCAGATATGTTTTCCTTGGGCATTGTTTTGTATGAGATGTTGACCGGTCGCCGTTTGTTCAAGATGAAGTCACGGGACGAGACTTTGGCGCGGGTTCGTCGGGCAGAGGTGCCATCTCCACGGGGCTATCGGCCAGAGATATCCGAGGAGTTGGAGGGCTTCTTATTGCGGGTCTTGTCTCGGGACAGAGAGGACCGCTTTGAGGATGGGCAGCAGATGTACATGGCGCTCACGCGCTTGATGGTGCGCGAAGGCCACCGGGCGACGAATAACGATATGGCGGCTTATCTTAAGGAGGTCATCGAAGCGGCAGCGGTTGTAGCTGAAGGTGGCGAGACCAAAAAGCTATCGGGTGCCGGTCGGGCGGTTTCTCCGAGTGCAGTGGTGTGCATGGCTGTTGAAGCCTCGCCGCCCCCACGATCTGTTGCAGCGCCCACCAACACGCTCGTCGCTCTCGGTGAGCGCTGGGCCAATGTGGTGAGCGAAAAAGGTGGCGAGATTTGGGAGCGCGGCGATGGGTCTCTGTTGGTGGTTTGGGTAGCCGGCGGTGGTTTTCGCGATGCGATTTCTCGTGCGATCAGTGCGAGTGCTGAGCTCCAGGTCGCTGCCCAGGAGGCCGGCTATCAGTTGAGCGTCGGCATTGCGCCTGGGGTGGTGCGAATCCAGCCTGATACTGCCCGTCCGTCCTCGGGCTGGGTGTTGGCAGGACCGTTTTATTTGGCGCGGTGGTTGATGAACTTCTCAGCCCATCGAGGGGCCACATTGTTGACCGAGGTGGCCGCGCGCCATGTTGAGGGGCGGACCAGTCTTTTGGGGCGAATCCCAATCCAGGGAAGTCGCTTCATCAACCTGTATGAGATGGGTTGAGCATGGGCTCAGTTTTAGCTGTGGATTGGCTTTCGGTCGCTACGGGGCTGAGCTTGGGTCTCGCCCTCGCGGCCACCTGTGGCTTG
>DBIS01000282.1 GCA_002296975.1 Deltaproteobacteria bacterium UBA796
TCTGGGGTTTCACTCCACAGCGGATGTTCTTCCCGGCTGCTCCAGTCCACCCCTAAAAAGCGAATGCCCATAAAGTCAAAGCCGATGTTTTGAAGAAAACTCTCTTTGTCGCGTTGTGGATTGTAGACTGGGGCCGGTTGAATGCTGAAGTCATCCAATTGGGTGGCCAGTCGGCTCATTTGAGCATCAAAGGTCTCAAAATAGATGTCCGCTTGCCCAGCGACCACCACGTTGTCTCCCATAATGGGAACCCAAGGCATGCTCAGTCGGCTCAAGGCGGTATGGGCGGCTTCAAAGCCATCCCCCCAGCAGATATCGCCCAAGATAACGACCAACTGAATATCTTGCGCTGCGGCGTTGGCCTCGATCCAGTCGACGGCGGCCATCAGGCGGTTTTGATGCTCGCCCTCGCCGGTCACGTGTGGGTCTGCCAATATGGCCATCGAAAAGCGATGGGTAAAAACAATATCTTCAGCGTCGGTTTCGGTCGCGGTATCGGTGGGGGCCTGGATGCTTGTCTGGGGGCCACTGCTCGGCTTTGATGTGCAGCCCCCAGCAGCCATACACAGGCCGACACCAAGCCAAAGCTTCATGCTTTTGGAGCAACCCGAAGCGTCTGGGTGAGACCTTGTAGGAAGTTTCGCAACAGCTGGTCTCCACATTCGCGGTAATGCTTGTGATTTGGCTTGCGAAATAGCGCTGTCAGCTCCCCTCTTGAGATGGCCAAGCCGCCCGCGTGAATGGTGCGGAGCATGGCGTCTTCGTGATATGTGAGGGCGATGCGCAGCTTTTTGAGGACTGCGTTATTCGTGAGGACCGGGTCTCGCACCGGTGGAGGCCCACCCGCTTTACGGGGTCCTCTTTTGGCGATGATCAGGCCATCCAAAAAGTCACCCAGCGTGTCGTCTGTGCAGGTTTGGGCGTGTTCGTCCTCTTCTTTGCCCATCCACGCGCGCACTTGAGAGGCCTCGGTTGATGTGCCCCCATGGGCGAAGGCCTCGGTCATCTGTTTGTCGTTGAGGTCGAGGGCGTAGCGAATACGCCTGAGGATATCGTTGTTGTTCATGGCTTTTACAGGGTTTGAAGGCGAATGATTTTGTCGGCCTTGGCATCGACAATCCAGATGTCGTCCAAGCTGTTGGCGATAATGCCCATCAACGCCCCTTCACCCAATTCGGTGTCGAGCCAGTCGACAAGGTTGCCGTCCATATCAAAGGCATGAATGATGCCTGTTGCGTGGTCGGTGACCAAAATGTGTCCATCGACGATGGCCAAGCCTGAGGGCATCGAGATGTCAAAGTCGGCACCATCGATGAGGGTCCATACCAACACATCGTCCATCTGGTAATGATCAGTTCCAGGCTCCATTTTTGGCAGATTTGAACCGCGCTCACCCGATGTGGTGTCGAGCACTTTGATGGCACCATTCCCGGTGTCTGCGATGTACAGATAGCCGGTGGCCGCGTCGAACTCCATATGGCTCGGCACACCCTCAACCCGGGCGAACTCACCTTTGGCGTACTCGCCGACGATGCCGTCTGAGTGGTCATCCCATCCAGCGCCATGGTCGTCTACAAAGTCGATTCTATCGATGGCGCCCGTCGAGCCGTCAAAAACCCAGTAAAGGTTGGTGTCTTCCCATGCGATACCCATGCACAACGGGGTCTCGTGAAGCATATCGATGTGGCTGCCGAGATCGGTGGGCGAGCCCCAAAGCTCTGAGAGGTAGGCGGCCGCCTCTGGATTGCTGATGCCAAAAATGGCCGGGTCTGAGCTCCACAAGGAGGGGCCCATAAAGTCGTTGGGTGCACCTTGATCGTTATAGGTGTTCCGTGACTCATGGCAGGTGCCGAAGTTGAAATAATCTGTGCCAGCCATTTCGGGTGCCCCGAATGCGATGGATGACACCTCTTCCATAAAGTGGAATGCGTAAGGGTCTACGATATGTCGGCTGCTTTGGTCATCCATTCCAGCATTTTTCAGAATGGTGACTGAGTCGTCTGCGCGATTTACCACCCATAGCTCACCCTCAACACCGGGGTTGAATGCGAGGTCACGGGGCAGGTCGAGTCCATCGCTGCTGCTGGCAATCGTGTTCATTTTCAGGGTCGAGATGTCGTGGCTGTCGTGGCCCAAGGCGCCCACACCAAGGTAGATTGGATCATCGCCAAATGGTGGAGGGTTGATGCTGTCGTCGTCTTTGGAACTGCAGGCGGCGAGGGCGAGAAGAATGTAAAAGCGATTCATGGGGCAGTCCTTGGTTGAGTGTACTCACCAGTGATCTATAAGGTCACAGCGTTAACAGAAACACCGGTTAACGTCAGCCTTTTAGGCGTTAAGTGCGTGTCTGTTTTGTTGGCGAGTGGGTTTAAAGGCCCTGGGCCTCAAGGACCATCGCAGCACCCATGTCTCCATTCTCCTGCATGGCAGGCAGGGCCAAAAAGCTCCAGTGGCCTGGGAGCTTGGGTCCTGGGATACCATCAAAAAGTCCAATTCCGGTGCCAAGATTGAGTTTGGGGGCGACCACTGCGCCGATTCCTAAGCCCAAGGTGGCGCCCGTCAGTGCACCGATCGACACGGGCTGCGCTGCGCTGGTTCCCAGCATCACGCCAAGTGAGCCCATGGTGGCACCCGCGACACCAAATAGCTGTGGAATCATTGTATCTCGGGGGCCAAATTCGGTGAGGTCAGACAAAATGACCGCCCCGGTAGCCAGGCCCAGATCCATGGAAGAGGTGCCCACGATGACGGCGGCCCTTGGACTGAGGTTGGCGTCGGTGGCGACTTGGCCGACACTGCCATAAAAGCCGCCCCATGTTGCAGCGGTGGCCATAAACATGGCGTCGATGGGTTGTGGGTCGAAGTGTGCTGCCGCTGCCATAAACCCACCGCTGGCCAAAATAGTGCCGGTGGCGATTACGTTTCCGGCTTGGGTTTCGCTATGAAAGCGCTTCTCTCCTAGAAGGAAGACACCTGTGCCCAAATGAATCGCGCTCAAGACGGTGCCCACGTTGACCATCGCCCAGTCCCCGGGGGTGGGCTCAATCGCCGGGTATAAGACGCCACCCAGTGCGGCTCCGGCGAGTCCTGAAGGCAGGATGATGCTGGCGCGGGTCTGTGTTGACGCGGGTTGATTGGGAATCATTGTGGCGGAGGTTGCGAGCAGGTTTCCGAAGACGGCACCGTAGCCCACAAGTGCTGTTTGGTTGACGGACATGGGTTGAAAGTGGCCGCCGATCAGCCCGGCGGTGACTCCCGTGAAAAAGCCCAAATCCATAAAGGGCCCCACCAACTCTGGTCGGTCGATTATCAACGGGACCATCGCAGATGCAGTCATGGCTTCAAGGCCAATCACCCCGGCAAAAAGTGCTTGTTCACCGTTGGGTGCCCAATGGTTTTGGGTGAGGGAGCCCGCAGCAAGCCCCATACCGGACCCGAGCAGAATACCGGCAGAACGGCCCCGTTGCTTCGCCCGAATGTCGATAATTTCGGAGCTTTCGCAGGCCTTGACTTCAGCATCGGTTCGCAGGTAACAATCGTATTCAATCGCGCCAAAGCTTTGCCCAAACCGTGTGGCCGAACGTCCGAGTTGTGCGCCCAAAAAACCAGCGCCGTTAATGCGCCACACCTGTTCAGGCGTGGGGGAGGTTTTCATGCGCGTGTAGCCGGTGGCCGCACCCACCCCCACCCCGATACTTCTGAAAAGAGCAGACGTATTTTTGACCGCTTTGCCCTCTTGTCTACCGTAGATGGCGTCGGTTGCCAGCAATCCCCCAACGAGGCCCCAGGTCACATTTGAGCTGTATGCCAGACCGCCACCGGTAGAGACCGGGTTGCTTTGGCCATACCATTGCGCCGTGGAAGCGCCGATGAGGAGACCCGAGAACGAACCGATGCCGGGAGCGGATTCGGATTGCCCCCATATCCCGACGCTGTTGAGCAGAATGGCGCCCGTCAAGGCGTTGCCTCCTGTCGCCACGTTGAGCCCGAACGTTGTTCCCCCGCCTGCTGGGCGCGAACGTTCGGCCATAAAAGCCGAAAAGTGGGAGTCGAGTGCCTCGAGGGCCAAGGCGCGCGCGGGCGGGTCGATGCGTTGGTCGTTGGCGAGTGCATACAAAAAGATGGCTGCCTCTGTATCACCACGGTCTCGGATGGCGTGGATGGCGACCTCCCGAACGGGGAGGGTTTCACCGATGGCCCCAGCGCGTTCCTCGAGTATGCTCAAGGCCGCGGGTGTGTCCCAGTCGCTGACGGCGTTCAGCACCGCCAACCGCACAGCAGTCGAGCGCGCGCGGCTGCCGACTTTCGCTAAACCCAGCACCCGGGTGTCTTTGTCGGCGACGAGACGCTTTACAGCTGCCACCCGTTTTGGGTCCTCAGCGTCGGTGTCAAGCATGGTGCTCGCGGCATTCAATAAGCCCGAGATGCGTACAGCCTCGGCTTTGTGGGCCACGCCAGATGCCGTCGCTTCGGTCAAGGCTGCTTGTAGGGCCGCCTCTGGACTTTGCTCCGCCGGTGGATTGCCTTCGGCTAAAGCCAAAGCTGGGAGGGCGATTAATGCTGCAGCGACAAGGGAGCATTTTAGCATGACGGTTCTCACTGGATGAAGCAGCTCACGCTGTCAGTATTTTCGAGGGTCAAACAGCATTCTATCCGGTTTCCGCTACACTTCCACTTCCACTTCCACTTCCACATCCAATACACCGAGTTGACCCATGGACCCCAGTTGGACCTCTCTTCTTCCCGCGTTCGTGGCCATCGCGCTCGCATTTTCGACCCGCCGAGTGGTGCCTGCGCTTTTTGCCGCCATCGTCACCGGTGGCGTTGTGCTGTATTCACAGACCGGCGAACCGGCCGATGCCAACTTTGTGCGGCGATTTTTGCTTCCGGCCTTGGGCTCGGGCTCGTACGCCAAAATCTTGGTCATTTATTTGTGGTCCCTCGGTGGGCTTATCGGCGTGTGGGAAAAGACGGGAGGCGCACAGCATTTTGCAAAGGTTGTCGGCGGAAAAATAGCCAAAGGGCCGCGGTCAGCACGTTTTTTCGGTTGGCTGGTGGGCATCATTTTTCATCAGGGCGGCACGGTAAGCACGGTGCTCGCGGGCACAACGGTCAAGCCGGTCACCGACAAGCATGGCATCGCTCACGAGGAGCTGGCCTATATTGTCGACTCTACCGCCAGCCCGGTCGCTACGGTGCTTCCGTTTAATGCCTGGCCGGCCTATATCGCCGCTTTGGTTGTGGGGTCTGTCCCCGTGATTCCTGACCTTGAAAGTGCGGTACGGTTTTTCTTTGGTTCGGTGATTTTCAACTTTTACGGCATCATTGCCGTCACCATGACTTTTCTCTTTGCGATGGGCTGGTTGCCTTGGGTGGGCAAGCGCATGGCTGCCGCTCGGGCGAGAGCCGCATCGACGGGTGCCCTCGATGGCCCCGGAGCCAAGCCGATGATGCCACCGGATGGGCCGCCTCAAACCGCCGAGGGATACACGCCCAGTTTGGCCGATTTTTTCGTACCCATCGGTGTGTTGCTCGGCGTTGGCGTGCTGCCCACCGTGCTGTGGGATGCCAACTGGATCGACGAGGCCTTTGTGGGCTGTGCGCTGTCGGCCATGGTGGTGGCTCGGGCGCGCGGCTTGCCTTTGGGTGAGGTGATGGATGGCTTTATTAACGGCTGTCGGGCCATGACCATCGGTGCGATTATCTTGGGCCTTGCGGTCACTTTGGCGATGGTCACAGCAGAGCTCGACACCGCCAGCTATTTGGTGTCCTTGATGAGCGGTGCCGTGCCGCCAGTGGCCTTGCCCGCCTTGTTGATGGCTTTGTGTATGGGCATCGCCTTTGCTTGTGGAAGCTCGTGGGGCACCTATGCGGTGGTATTTCCAGTCGCGATGCCGCTGGCGTGGGCGATGCTGCCAGACCCCACCTATCTACACTTGTGTTTTGGTGCAGTGCTGGGAGGGGCCGTGTTTGGAGACCAATGTTCGCCGATTTCAGACACAACGATTTTGTCGAGCATGTTCACGGGTTGTGACCTGATGGATCATGTTCACACCCAACTGCCCCTCGCGTTGGCTGCCGCAGGCATGGGTGGGGTCCTCGCCACGGTCGTGGCAGCGGTGTTGGTTTAGGCTTTGAGGCATCCCGCCCAAAGAACGCTATTTTTTGGCGGTGACTTTGACGGAGAGGGCGACCAATATTGAGGCCGCCCCAATGGCCATCCAAAAGGTAATGACCCTATCAAAATCATAGGTCGCATCTACACCCGAACCCGTCACCACGATGAGTCTGCTGCCGATGACCTCGCCGGCGGCAGTGGCCAGATAAGAAAATAGCCCAATCAATCCTTTGACGGCGCCGACAGCCTCTCGGGGGCAGTACTCTGCTGCGGTGAGCCCGCCTAAAAAGACGATGAGCCCACCGATTCCAAAGCCAAAGATACCCAGCCCGACCAGGTCGTAAGCCCCGCCAGGCCCGTAAAACAACAAGCCCATCCCGCCCACATTGCAAAAGCCGTACAACACGGTGGTCAGGTGTCGGTCAGAGCTAAAAAACTTGTCCGATATGGCCCCAGAGAACACCGCTCCCGCAAGGCCCAGGATGGGGTAAACCCCGACGGCAAACCCCGCGTCGACGGTGGAGTACCCTTTGACCGTCTCGAGATACAGCACGCCCCAAGAGTTGATCGCGTACCGGGCGATATACATCAGCGCGCAGGCGATGCCCAGTTGCCACAGCACCGGCATTTTCAAGATGCTCAGTTGGGTGCGGATGGATGACTTTTTTCCGGTGAGTTGTTCAGGCTCCCCAAAGGCGACTCCAGGTGCGAGCATGCCCTCCGCTGCTGGCCGGTCGGAGAGGCTAAAAAACAGCACCACAGCCATGACACAACACATCAAGCCAGGGGCGATAAAGCCCACCCGCCAACCCAAGGCGGCGACCAGCCCTGTGGTGACCATAAAGGAAATGCCTTCGCCGATATTGTGAGAGCCGGCCCATGCCCCATAAAAGCGACCACGACGGCTGGGCTCGAACCACTGAAAAATAGACACAGCCGACGGTGCCGAGCCCATGGATTGAAACCATCCGTTGATGCCCCAAATGAGCGCGAAAAAGCTGGCATTTTCCATGGCACCAAAGAGAAGGTTGAGCAGCGCAGATGCACCCAAGCCAAAAGACATCATCTTGCGAATGTTGGCGTAGTCGGCCAAAAAACCATTGGTGAGTTTGCCGAACGCATAGCTAAAATAAAGGGCAGAGCCGATAAATCCGAGTTCTTCGACGGTGACGATGCCGGCGTCCAACATGGGCTTTTTGGCCACGCTCAAACTGAGGCGACAGGTATAAAAAAAGGCATAGCCAAAGAGCAGCGACAAGAAAATCCGCCACTGGGATTTTCGGTAAACCCGCTGTGTGGTCGCGGTGTCGTGGACTTCAGGCGCTATGGCAGGTCCGGTTCGGAACCAATCTAAAATTTGTCGCATGCCTCGGCCTTATCACTGATGGCCAGTTATGGAGGGTCATATGAAGAACATCATCCTCGTTATTATGGCCTTGCTCGCCTTTGTCGCAGTCAACGCTTTTCGTGCTTGGGGTCAAATACCGCCGGCAGAGGCCAAAGTGTTGGTAGAGGCGGGCGCTAAACTTATCGATGTGCGCACACCTGGCGAGTTCGCTGCGGGCCATATTAAAGGTGCGGTCAACATACCGCTCCAACAGATCGATGCACGCTTGGCTGAGTTCGGCCCTAAAGACGGCGTGCTGGTTTTGTATTGCCGAAGTGGAAACCGGAGCGGTCAGGCCAAATCTAAGCTCGAAAAAGCGGGCTTCACGGCAACCCATAACGCGGGCGGAATGTCCTCATGGATAAAGGCCCACGGAAATTAGCCAAGCGTATTTTGGCTTGCGTTTCGGGGCCCAACGCGAGACAATCGAAAGCTGTTGTCTACGGGGCACAATATGTGGTCCGAACGGCGATGCTGGGTGATGTTTCGTGATTCATAGTCGACGCAAGTTTAAGCTCGTTAAGCTCTTGGGTGTGGGTGGCTTTGGTGAGGTGTATCTGGCCGATATGTCGACACCGTCGGGCTTCACCAAGACGGTGGCTTTGAAGCTGCTCAAAGAGGATGTGAATTCCACTGACGACGTGGCCGCACGCATGCGAGACGAGGCGCGCATGCTGGGCTTGTTGCGCCACCGCAGCATTGTTCAAGCCGATGATTTGATCTCCATCGGCGGGCGCATCAGCGTGGTGATGGAGTTTATTCCTGGCTGCAACCTGAGCTCTTTGCTGGCGCGGTCATGCTATCGGCCCGATATTCCGCTGCGGGTGGTGCTTCATGTGGCCGCCGAGATGGCCGATGCGCTCGTCGCCGCCTACTCTCGCCCAAGCACGGTGACGGGTGAGCCTCTCAAGGTTCTTCATCGAGATATCAAGCCTGCGAATGTGCGAATCACACCCGATGGTGAGGTGAAAATCCTCGACTTCGGCATCGCACGGGCAGAGCAAATGGAGCGGGCTGCACAAACCCAAGAGGTCGCCCTGGGCTCTTTGTACTATATGGCCCCAGAGGTGCTCGCTGGAAAGGGTGCGAGCTTGGCATCTGACATTTATGCCCTTGGCGTGACATTCGTGGAGTCGATGATTCGCTCCCGTTTTGGGCTGGCAGCCGACACTGAAGAAGAGCACACCGCCAAAATCAATCGCAAGCTCGAAGACATTGATTTCTCGGGCAATGAGTCCCATCAAGTGGCGATAGAAAAGTTGGTCCATCAAATGTTGGCCTTTGCGCCTCAGGAAAGAGCTGGTGGCGATGAGGTGGTGCGTGCTGCACAGGCTTTGGTTGCGGAATTAACTGGCCCCACGATGGTGCAGTGGGCGCGCGATGCCGTACCAAAGGTGGCCGAGGGTGGCTCAGAAGGCATGGGTGATGCGGATTTGTCAGGCACTGAGTTGTTTGAAGATGCGCCTGTCACGCCGGTGGCCACATCGCACCCGAGTGATTTGTTTGATGAGGCGACCCTCGGGGTGTCTAGCTCAGGTGAGCCCCTCGAAAACACGTTGAGGCCGTCTGGTACTGGGCGGCCCAGCTTGTGGGTGGTGGTGGCAGGGCTCGTGGTCATTTTTGGGCTGGCCGCCTTCGCTGTAGATTATTCCTCTCGGGCAGAAGAGGCGGTCACTGAGGCCAAGGCAAAAGTGGCCAGTGACCGTGCTGTAGCCGCGACGACGGCGCGCTTGGCGGCAGAGCTGAAGGCAGAGAAAGACAAGGCTTCGGATGTGGCTGACAAGCTAGAAAAGGCCAGGATAGAAGAGGAAGAGGCCAAGGTGGCCGCACAGGCAAAGGCCACTGAAAAGGCCAAGCGCCCTCAGGTTTCAGCAGGCTCCACCGCCAAGGCAAAACCCAGGCCCTCGCCATCTGCACAAGCCGTCGATGTGTCCATCAAGCTCTTTTCATCGCCTTTGGGTATTCCGGTGAGCCTAGACGGAAAAAGCATTGGTAAAACACCGATTAAGGTCACCGTGAAATCAGGGGCACATATTGTGGTGTTTCATGATGGCGACAAGGCGATTAGGAAGACCATCACAGTGAGTGCGGGTCAAAAGACGCGCTGGAAATATCAACAGGCGAGTGGGAGCGTGAAATGAAGCCCTTGGGTTTAATATCTTTGTTGTTCATCTCCCTGCCGGCATTTGCCACCGACCCAGTGTGCCCGAGCATCGCCAGTTGGGTGCGTGAGATTGGATTGTCTTTGGAAGACGTCGAGATTGAGCGTGCCGCCGGTCAAGCCCGAGATGCCGCCGATTCAATGACCTGTCAAACTGAAGTCGTGAGCCCCATGGCCATGGCCGCGCTCATGCAATTGAGCGGAGCAGTCCATCACTTTAACGACCAGAAAGACAAGGCTGTGGAGGCATTTTCATGGGCCATCTCGGCCTCGCCGGGCACGAGCTTAGATGCAGCCTATGGCGAAGATGCTGCGGCCCTATTTTCTCGGGCACGAGAAAAGGTGTTGGGTGAGCAGCCTGGGTCGATGATGGTGATTGGCGATGTAACGGCTTGGATAGATGGGCAGTCCATCGCGGCCAACACGCCCCTGTCGGTGTCGGTGGGGGCTCACTTGCTCCAGTGGCGGGAGGCTGAAGG
>DBIS01000210.1 GCA_002296975.1 Deltaproteobacteria bacterium UBA796
GCCGACGCCGACGCTGACGCTGATGCTGATGCCGTCCCCGGCCCTGGCGATGAATGCTTCGACAGCTTTGGCGATGTGGGTGTTTTGGACTGCTCACTCGATTGTTTCAGCTGGCCCGACTGGCTGGGTGATGGCATGTGCGACTCACGCTTCGACTGCCCAGAAACAGCCTATGACCTCGGTGATTGCCCTCCTGGCCCTGGCGCTGTTTGTTTCACAGATGGCGGTGCCGACGGCATCACGGCATGTGACGGGAGCACCTGTGTCATCGACACCACCGGGGATGGGGCCTGTGACGATGCATTGCACTGCAGCGAGCTAGACGTAGATGGTGGAGACTGCCCGGCAGTCGTCATCGGTGATGCTTGCTGGAGCGACTACGATGAGGCCAGTTTTTACGACTGCTCCATGGAGTGCACGCCATGGCCTGAAGCTCTCGGCGATGGATTTTGTGACTGGAGCCTCGACTGCGAGGAGACCAGTTTAGATCTTGGCGATTGCGAATAATTAGGCAGCTTTAAGCTGTATTTTGGGGAATATCATGGTACTCACAGCAGTACTCTCAGTGTTGATAGGGGTCTCTTTGGGGCTCCTTGGCGGCGGCGGATCTATTCTCGCTGTTCCGGTCTTGGTTTATGCTGCCGGCCTTGATGCCAAAGCGGCCATCGCAACCTCTCTTTTGGTCGTCGGCATCACAGCGTTGGTGTCTTTGGTCGGTCACGCCAGAGATGGAAACGTTGAGTGGCGCACCGGCGCTCTGTTCTCTGCCACCGCTATGGCGGGTGCTTATGGTGGGGGGCGATTGGCCTTATATTTTGATGGCACCACCCTTTTGCTGGCGTTCGCCGGCATGATGGTCATGACCGCTTTGGCAATGTTACGGCGTCCAAAAGGGCAGCCCCTCGTACCTAAAGAGGGGATGGCTTCGCCTTGGCTCGTGATTGCCGAAGGTCTTGTGGTGGGTTTGGCCACCGGTTTGGTGGGAGCCGGCGGTGGGTTTTTGGTGGTGCCGGCCTTGGTTTTACTCGGTGGAATGGACATGAAGCGTGCGGTAGGCACCTCGTTGATGGTCATCGCCTTTAAGTCTTTTGCCGCTTTTGCTGGCCACGCTGCACATGTTCAAGTCGACTACAGCTTGGTGGTTATAGTGACGGTTTTCGCTGTGGTCGGCACCTTGATCGGCCGGCGAGTCGGTGGTGACATCAAAGGTTCAACCCTTAAAATGGGCTTTGGTGCCTTTGTCTTGGTGATGGCTGGCTACGTGGTTTGGCGCGAGGCGGGCATGGTTTTGGGACTCGCCACATCATTGCTCCCTGGGATGGTCGCTGTGGTGCAGTACCGAAGGTCGGCGCCATCGCCGGTTAGGGCTTTAAATGAAAACCATGATGATTCTCACGCTCCTGCTTCCTTTCTCCCTATCGACCAAGGCCGCGAAGTCGCCTGAGGCCCAAACAGTGGCCCCGGCCCCGGCAGTACAGGTCAATGGTGCGCTACGAGAAATCATGCATATGGGTCGCACCGAGCGCACGGTCGATTTGGCTGGCTATATCGGTCGGAAGGGCGCGTATGGCCTCGGCGCACTCGAGGCACTCAGCGGTGAGGTCACCTTGTATGATGGTGAACTGTGGCTGGGTGAGCCTGATGGCAAGGGGGGCGCAGTCTCTGCCATAAAGAAGAGAACTACCGCCGGGGCCACCTTGATGGTGAGCACCAAAGTGAGCGATTGGGCTGTACAAACCCTCGACAGTGCCGTGGGCTTCGCAGACCTCGACACCATGTTGAAGGCTGCCGCAATCGCTGCTGGGGTCGACCCAGGTGAGCCTTTCGCTTTCCGCATCGAAGGTGAGCCGACACGGCTGGATTGGCATGTGATCGATGGCACCAAGATCGGGCCCGAGGCCAAAGGGCATGCATCGCACATCAAAACCGCTGTGCGGGGTAGCCTGAACGGTGAAACTGTCAGCATCATCGGCTTTTATTCGCCCAAACACCATGCCGTCTTCACCCACCACGACACCAACAGCCACGCCCATGTGATCGCTGCGGGCAGCCAAGTCAGCGGTCATGTGGACCACATGGATTTGGCCAAGGGCATGCGGCTATTTTTGGCCACAAGCGTGCAGGGAAACTGAGGGTTCAGATCTTCTTCATTCGGAGGGCCACCACGGCCCCGGATACAAAGGTCAACAAGGCGATGACAGCCACAGAGGCTTGGGTGCCGAAGTGGTCTGAAATTGCGCCAGTGAGCAGCGCGCCCACCACATAGCCGAGGTCTCGCCACAGTCGGTAGATGCCCACAGCTGAGGCTCGCCAGGCCGGTGCAGCCTTGTCTGCAACAGCGGCGATAAGGGTCGGGTAAACCATGGCGGTGCCGATGCCCAACAACACTGCGGCGGCCGCAAAACCGCCAAAGTCTGAGGAAATTCCGATGATGCCAATGGCGATGGCTTGAACCCACATGCCGCTGACAATAAAGATTTTCCGACCATATTTATCGGACCACGCCCCGGTGAAAAGTTGCGCCAAGCCCCAAACCGATGGGTATAAGGCGGCCACAAGGCCAATCTCGGTGGTGGATAATGAGGCGGCTGCAAAGATGATGGGAAACAACCCCCAGGCCATGCCGTCGTTTAGGTTGTTCACCATGCCGGCTTGGCAGGCCGCGGAGAGGTCGGGGTCTTTGAGGCTGGTGGTGATGAAAACCTCAGCCATAGAGGGGGTTTCAGGCGCGATGGCCTCTTTTTTCTCTGTATTCTTCTGCTCGGCGAGGGCGAATTGTTTGGTCTCTTTGGCGCCCAAGACGGAGAGGGCTGTACCCACGATGACAAAGGCCAAGCTCAAGATGAAGGGGGCTGGCCGCAAGCCGTAAACATCCGCCACATGGCTTGTGGCCAGCGCAGAAAGGCCCAAGGCCAAATACCCTGCACACTCATTGATTCCCATGGCCAGGCCGCGCCGCTTTGGGCCAGCCAAGTCGATTTTCATGATCACCGTGGTCGACCAGGTGAGCCCTTGGCTGATGCCCAGGAGCGCATTGGCTACCATCATCCAGCCCCAGCTCGGCGCCCACATCAACAACAAAGGCACAGGCATGGCAATGGCCCAGCCGATCAGCAGCAAGGGTCGGCGCCCCATTTTGTCTGAGAGGGTGCCTGCGGCGTAGTTGGTCAAGGCTTTTGAGAGCCCAAAGACCGCGATGAACATCAGAATGGCCTGGTTTGAGCTGAGCCCAAATTCGGATTCTGCCAAGGCTGGGATGATGCTGCGTTCGGTGCCGAGCATCGCGCCCACCATGGCGTTTATCACCACCAGCAACGAGAACTGAAAGATGTTTTCACGCAGGCCAGATTTGGGGCTACTCATAGCATATCTCGATAGTCTAAAGGGTTGACATCGGCGCGACGTGCGTCAAATCCGAGGGTGCGAAGACGCGCGACCGCGGTGGCAGAGAAGGTGCAGAAAGGGCCCCGACAATAGGCGACGATACATTTGTCTTTGGGCAGATGTTGGATGTGCGCTTCGAGGGAATCCAGGGGTACAGAGAAAGCCGAATCGATGTGGCCTGCGTTGTATTCGTGGGCCGGGCGTACATCGATAAGGACCGCTCCTTCATTTGTGATTTTCTCGAGCAGGGCTTGTTTATCCAGGGCCTCCATCGGATCGATGGCCCCCATATGTTCCTCGGTGAGGGCGTTGAGGGCTTGTGCGTGCTTTTTGGCGACCCCTTGTAAGGCGGTCACGAGTGCACCGACCTCTTGGGAGGCGATGGCGTAGATTTGATAGACTCCATCCCGTTCGGATTTGACCAAGTGTGCCCCCTTGAGCACCCCTAAATGATGGGAGGTGTTGGCCATGGATTGATCGACGTTTCGCGCGATGTCTTCAACGGCGATGGGCGCTTGGGCGATCAATTCAAGGATCTCAAGGCGGGTGGAATTGGAGAGGGCTTTCCCGGTTTGAGCCAACTCTGAGTAGGCAGCGGTTTTAAATGTTCGGTGGGGGTTCATCTTATTCAAGTAACTACTTGAATAACAAACGTCGAAGCAATTTCTGCGGTAGATGGAAAGTCTCGTTAGAACAGTTCATCTGGAGGAGGCCCTTATGCGCGTTGGATTTATCGGTTGGCGGGGGATGGTTGGCTCTGTTCTGCTTGACCGCATGCGTACCCAAGGTGATTTCGATGGCTTGGATGCCAGCTTTTTTTCCACATCATCTGCTGGTTCAGTTGGACCGGATGTGGGCGAAGGAAGTGCAGCATTATTAGATGCTTACGACCTTGGCGCGCTCGGTCAACAAGCGGTCTTGCTAAGTTGCCAAGGGGGTGAGTACACCCAGTTGATTGTGCCGCGCTTGCGGGCTGCCGGTTGGGCTGGGGTGTGGATAGATGCCGCCAGCACCCTGCGCATGGACCCAAACAGCACGTTGGTGCTCGACCCGATCAATTGCGGAGATGTGAAGGCGGCCATCATGGACGGGTGCAAGACCTTTGTGGGCGCCAACTGCACCGTGTCATTGCTGTTGATGGGCTTGGCGGGTTTGCTGCGCGAGGGCCAAGTGGAGTGGATTTCGACCATGTCCTACCAAGCGGCATCGGGAGCAGGTGCAGCACATATGGCAGAGCTCGTGGCCCAAATGGCTCATATCGGTTCAGCATCGTCTTCGATGCCCCCAGGCGTGTCGGCTTTGGCCCTCGAAAAGGCGGTGGCAAGCGCCCTAAAATCCAAGGCTTTTCCTGATGCTCACTTTGGTGCCCCTTTGGCTGCGAGTGCCCTCCCATGGATCGACAGCTTGGTCGAAGGCGGGCAAACCCGCGAAGAGCAAAAGTCGATGGTAGAGGCCAATAAGATTTTGGGTTTGTCGGCCAACCCTTTGCCCATCGACGGGATCTGTGTGCGAATAGGCGCCATGCGCAGCCATGCTCAAGCCCTCACCATCAAGCTCAAGGCCGATGTTCCGATTTCAGAGATTGAGCAGATGATTGCTGAAGCACATGACTGGAGTGGCTGTGTGCCCAACACAAAGGCTGACACCCTGGCCAGGCTGACCCCTGCTGCGGTATCCGGGAGCCTCAAAGTGCCCGTTGGAAGATTGAGAAAAATGAAGCTGGGGCCACGTTATCTTGCGGCATTCACCGTCGGTGATCAGCTGTTGTGGGGAGCCGCCGAGCCTTTGCGGCGAATGCTTGGTTTGCTGCGGGATTAGGCCAAACTCTGTAGTGCGGTTATGCCCGGATTCAATTCATCTGGAGGGGCCATGGCCACCGCAAGATTTGAGCGTGTCAAGACCCATAATATTCCCATGGCCTTGTTTTGTTATTTCATCTTGATGTGGGTTCCCATCACGATTTCCGCTGGCTTGATGGCTTTGTGGAACACCCTGGGCAGCGCAGAGATCAATATCTTTGAGTGCGTGATCTTTATGTTGATCATGCGTCAGATCAACGTGTTCACCCTCTCCACCCTATTTCATCGGTCTTACTCCCACCGGCAGTTTCAGTACCACCCCATCGTGGAACACCCCATGCGGGTGTGGAACTGGGTGTGGGCGGGCACCGGTGGTCGGGCTTGGGCGGTCTTACACCGTTGGCATCACGCAGCAGCAGACACCGACGACGACCCCCACAGCCCCACCAAGACAGGTGGTACGATTTGGAATATCACCGCCCAAACATTCAAGGCTTACCAAGAGTGTCTGCACAACCCTGAAAAATACAGCAAGTTTGAATATAAGCTCCCAAACGATGCCTTCGAGCGCTTTATTCATTGGCTTCAAGGGCAAGGGCTATTGGGTCTGGTTGGCATTCGTTTGCCCCTTATTTTCGCGATTATGACGCCTTTTATCGGCTGGCAGGCCGCGGTTTGTGCTTTGCCCGGCATCATGGCGAGCGTTTGGTTTTCAACGGTCATCATCGTCAATGGGCTGTGCCACTTGGTCGGCTATCAAGTGATGGATTCGGGTGACACCTCCACAAACCTGTTCCCAATCGACTTTTTTGGTTGGGGAGAGGCGCTTCATCACAACCACCACCACAAGCAAGGTCGTGCCAACTACGCCATCACCAAGTTTGAATGGGATCCTGGATTTTGGACTTTGTGGTGTTTTTCTAAAGTTGGCTTGGTTCGCAACTTGAAGCCATAAGGTTGGTGATCAGCATGCTCGATATTTTGATTCAACGCTCGGAGAACTGCTGCGAGCTTTGTGGCGATTCTCAATCGCTCAGTGCGTTTACCTTGAGTGATGAGGCCGCGGTGTTGGTGTGCGGAACCTGTGGGCCCCAACTCAGTGGCCCCATGATTGGCTCCAAGCATTGGTATTGTTTGCAAGGGTCTATTTGGTCTGAGGTTCCTGCGGTGGCTGCGTTGTCATGGCGGCTATTAAACGAAATGAAAGCGGAGTCTTGGGCTTCAGAAGCCCTGGACAGTGTATTTTTAGACGATGCAGTGATGGCCCTCGCAAATGCGGGCCAAGGGGTCGATTTAGCCGATGAAGAAGGAGCGGTCGCTGTGGTGGATTGCAATGGCAGCATCTTGAGCGACGGTGACGCGGTGACCCTGATTAAGGATTTGGTGGTCAAAGGGGCAAACTTCACGGCCAAGCGCGGAACGATGGTCAAAAATATTCGCCTCGGCTTCGATCCCACTCATGTAGAGGGTAGGGTCAATAAACTGAGCATCATGCTGAAAACTTGTTTTTTAAAGCGGGCTTGAGTCCTAGCCACATTCCTTGGTTTTTTGTCAAAGGCTGATGTTATTTCGCCTGATCACGGCTTAATAGTTGCAGACGCAACCAGTTATTGGTACAAATAGATTAGTTGTATTGTCTTACCTGTTTAGGAGTGTCCAAATGAAGACCTTTGTATTTTTTGCAGCATCGCTGATCGCTGGTTGTGCCGGTACCGACGACAAGTCCGATGGGACCGCAGCCGCCCCTGATTTTGCAGACAACGAAACCCTCGACAATGATGCTACCGATGACGGTGATATCGATGAGGGCGACGATGGTGGTACCGCCGGTGATTTCCCGATGGGCACCGACGATGCTGCTGCACAGTTGGTCTGTGAGCTTCTTGATCAAGACACCGAGGAGCGCGTTGTACTCGCGACAAGCCAAGCCGAAGCGGCCCAAGCGCTTGTCACCATGGACGAGTCCAACCCGATGACCCTGGTGATGCCAGAGTCTGGCGATGGCTATTTTGTTATCGAGGTTCCAGATTGGATGTCCCTCGTTCGTTTGTTCGCCGATGATGATGCCAGCTACGAAATACTTGGCGGAGACCAGGGCACGGTGCGTCAAGTCGCAGCCAGCTGCCCCGACGATGGGATCACCGACCAACGTTGGATTTTCCACGAATGGGGTCAGTACACCATTCGCGTCGACGAAAGCTCACCAGCTGAGGTTTGGTTCACCCTCTACAAAGAGTAAGGGTGTCCGTGCAGTTTCCCATTTTGGTCGCAACTTTTGTTGCGGCCTTTTTGATTGGCTGTGCCCCACCTCCCGCCAAAGCGCTTGAAGCCGATGAGCCTGCTCACTTTCCAGAGATGCCCA
>DBIS01000221.1 GCA_002296975.1 Deltaproteobacteria bacterium UBA796
TTGTTTCGGAGCATATCGAAGGCCGCTGTATTGAGCAGATCACTCGCTACCCGCCCCTTTTCGTCAGAGACCAATGCGCCAGCCGCTGCACGGTGTCGACGGCGGCCATCAGCCACAAGGCTTGCAACCTCAGATGCGGCGGTGTTCTTGTCTTCAAGCTTTTCTGCGAGCATGCCCGCTGCGGCCAACAGTGGCTCAAGCCTCGCCTGGTCTACGCCATGGCTGACCCGGACTTCTTCCAGCCGCGACACAATCGCATCGACCCGCGCTCCAACCACCCGCTGCTGCGCTGCCTTGGCCGCACTCAACGCAGCGACAACTGCCGTAAGCGCATGTCGGGTGAGCCCAATATCCTCGCTTAAGGTTGCCACGACCGCATCTGCGCCCGCCTGCCTATCCTCCATCTCCTCATATCGCCGCCGGCGTTTTGTTTGCTTGGCCGCATCCGCACTCCACGCTTTGACGCTCGCTTTTAGCGCCTCGCGACATGCCTTAATCTCTGCGCTAGCGGTCACAATCTCCGCTTGAGAACCAGCGATTTGGCCAATCATCGCCTCATGGGCAGCAGATGCTGACTCATGTACTGCCGCCGCAGACCGCCGTTGATTTCGCGAATGCAACAGCGCTTTCTTTAAGGCTGTTTTCTTGTGGTTCAGCACATCTGTGCGCGCTTGTAGAACGTCGACACCCGATAGTGCCATAGACGACAGCAACGTTAATCGGCCCTCATAAGCAGCCTTCGCCGCATGGGCCGCCCGATGTTGAGCCTTCAACGACTTGCCCCTAGTCTGGGCGGCGGACTTCAGGGCGACACTGGGCTTGGCCTGATCCGCCATTGCTAGTTCATGACCACTTTGACTGGCAGTTGCCACCTGCTCCGCTGATTTCAGCGCCGGGTGTGAGTCAGATTCAATATTGGTGGGTGTAAATACCGCTGGCAGACCGTGAGCCTGCTCGCCAAGATGCCGCGCAACCAAAGAACAATAGATGCTCATTTGGGCGGCTTCGGCTCTCAAAGCATCGATATCAGCTGGCGGCTCATCACCCAGGACCTCCGTGAAAAGTTCGGCGATGGGATCGGCGAGGGCCGCGGCCGCCGTCACGACCGGGCACAGCAAGTCCGTCCAATTGTTCACAATAATTCTGGCCCGCGCCAAGGCCCGCTCAGACGAAAATTCCGACCAAGCCAGGATCGCCTCTTCAAAGAATGTATCGAGTAAAGCCAGGATTTTATCGGCCTCCACACATTCATCTGTGGTGCCAAAACCCAAGATAATCTCAACGACCGAAAACCATATTAAGGCCGCGCGCCCAGACTCGGTGGCGACAAATCCTGCGGCAGCGGCATCGCAATCACCCTCGCACAAGCCTTCGGCCACCAAACCCAAGCCGACCAAACGGATGATGGCATCGCGGCCGTGTTCATGCTCTAAATCTAAAACCCCGCTCGCCCACTCCACATGGGCTGTGTGCAAAGACAGCGCCGTTCTGGCAGATGTTGCAACCCCCACAAACAGCGTGCCACCATCCAACAAAGCAGCGATTTCTGCGATCGACTGGCCTGCCGCGGCGATGCCAGTCGACGGGGGGACCACGATCGGGTCGGCCACCAAGCCGCCTAGCTGACACCCGTCAAGGCGCTCTGCCTCGAGCAAAGAAAATACAGCACGCAGCAAACCGGACCGACGGGGGTCGATGCGAATCGCGACAAGCTCAGCCTCGAAGTCTGCAAGCAAGATCAACCCTCCAGTTCTGCCAACTCGGTCTCCAGGCTCTCAATCTCTTCTGCAGCTTTGGCTATAGACTTCTCGATGCTCGCAATCTCCTTACCCTGGGCCTTTTGGTCTTGCCGTAATGCTTTTTTCTCTGCATCCAGTTCTGCTAACTTGAGCTCAACCTCATCCAACTCGGTTTGGGCCGCGCTCATCTCTGCGTTGAGGGCTTCCATGGTTTCATCCCCACCCTCACTTTGCGTGACCAGTTTATCGTACTCAGCCTGAAGCTCGTCATGAGCTTGACGCTTCTTGGCCAGGTCATCGTCAGCGGCTTGAACCGCCTGCTCCGCCAACTTCATCGCAATCTGCTCATCATCGCGTTCTTTTTGCGCGGCCTCAAGTGTGGCTGCAGCCTCGGCTGTACGTTTGGCCGCTAACTTCGCTGCGGCCATGGCCTTGACCAGTTCAGCCTCTTGCTTGGACAGCTTTCTGGCGAGCGCTACTCTTTCTGCTTCAAGTTTCGCCAAGTCATCTTTGGGCATCGGTCCTCCATCATCAGGTTTAAGAATACCAGAGGTCAGAGACTTGGGTTGGCTATGGCTGTGCTAGGGGCCGGCCTCGAGGTGTTTCACAAATACATCACGGATTGTGGCCACGTGGCTATCCATTGTCTCGAGACTCCAATCCGTGGTGGGCATGGCCTGTAAAACCTCGATATCGAGGGGACCGGGTGCGAACTTGAGACGTCCACGCGGGTAAATTTTTGCGGCGTTGTGAACCACCACAGGGATGATGGGCAGACCTGTTGCCAAGGCCGCATGAACAAAGCCTTTTTTGAAGGGCTGAAGCTGTCCATCTCGGCTGCGGGTACCCTCGGGCCACATCCAAAAGCTGAGCTTGTTTTTGGTGATGTAAGCGGCCACTTCTGCCAAGGTCCTAATGGCTGCCGCGCGGTCGGAACGGTCGATCATGGGATGGCCCGACAACAAATACAACTGCCCAATGCCCGGGATGTAGCGGATCTCCTTTTTGGCGAGGCCGACACCACCGATTGGGCAGACCCACATTCCCACCCACATATCCAAAGTCGAGCTGTGGTTGGAGACAAAAATCCCTGGCCTCTGGTCGTTAACGCGATCGCGATTGTGAAAGATGGGCTGCGCGCCACAGGCCCACACCATGGCCCTCCCGACTATGCTGCCGTACACATTACAAGATTTAATTCGAGCCAGACGCCAGGGCAGCAAGGGGATCATCAGCGCAAAGAACACCACCGATACCGCTGCCATGAATAGGTATGCGGCCGAAATTCTTATCCATGATTCCATGCGCGACATCTCATACCCCAGTGTCGAGGCAATGTAATCGATATACGCTATGTTCCAAGCTAGACAACTGCCTACCCAGAAAAAGGGCCCCCGCCGATGCCAATGGTATTTACTACCCACGACGCGTTTCACCTGATCATGGGGTCAGCTACCGCAGTCTCGTACGTGTGGATGGCCATCCTTGGTTTTCGGATTGGGCGAAAAGCATCTCTCGCCAGGCAGACGTTCGCCATTTCAATCGGATTATTTGCATATTGGCTCATGATGGCCACCTTGGCGGCCTCACCCATCGCGCGGGCATACCCTGCGGTCATTGTTGGGTCCCCGCTGATAAGTGGCTATATCGCCGCCACCTTTTTGATTTATACAAGCTCGGTCGTCAACCCTCAAAACCCCTGCTCCCTAAGGTGGCTCGTCCTCGGCATACCTGGCACCGCTTTTAGCCTCACAGCTTTGTCCATCGATGGCGGCTTGGACTACCTGACCCAATACATCCACCATGGACTGCGCACACCTCACCCGATGCTCACGCCGATGTTCTCCATCCACACTGCAGCGCTATTTGTGGGCATCGCAGGCGCTTTCGTCCTGGTCATCCGCGGCATCAGACAAAATCGCAATATCGCACACCGCAGGGCTCTGGTTTGGATGAGCTACGGCCTAGCCAGCACCGTGGGCCTCCTATTGATAACCAACCTCCTGCCATTGTTGGGCTTTCCGTCTTTCACCAGCTTCGCCGGCCCCATGACCATCCCGATCACGGTACTGTGCTTCAAAGCACTGCAATCTCACACCGATGCACTAGACAAAAAACACCAGCGTGAACAAGAAAAACTCGTTGGTGCCCTGGAGACTCTTGGCCACCTCGCCCGAGGTGTTGGGCACGATATGAACAACTTGCTCACTGGGGTAACCGGGAGTGCAGAGTTGATCCGCTTGAAGTCTGGATGCGACCCAGCGCTCACCCCTCATATCAACCAAATCGTGACCACGGCCATGCGCGCCGGGCAGTTGATGAACAGCATGCAATCCCTTTCGGGCGAGGAGCCCAAGCCACAACCGATTCGGCCAGAGGCACTGGTCCTTGAAGCGGTACACACCGCCGAGGCACAAATGCCGCCTGGTGTGCGCCTTGAGGCAAACACCTTGACCGACCTGCCTTGGGTAGCCGTGCACCCTCAGGCGCTGGTGGGCGCGGTCCTCAACCTAATTCTCAACGCATCCGAGGCCATCGGCAGCAAGCAAGGAATCGTGAAAATTAAGATTGAATACGTCGCTCAGGCCATCATCCCACCCGATGCCATGGGTGAGGCCATCGATGGTCAACCGGCTCTCTTGATTTCGGTCAAAGACGATGGCTGCGGCATGGCCCCATCCACCTTAAAGCAGGCCTTTGAACCCTTCTTTTCGACCAAAGGTTCCGGTCGGGGGCTGGGCTTGATGACCGTATTTTCTGTGGTCCAAAACACAGGTGGTGCCATCGCGGTTAGCTCCACACCCGGCAAGGGAACCCGCTTTGATTTGTGGTTGCCGGCCTGCCCCCCCACAGGCGCCCCGCACGCCATTCAAAACGAGGAAAGCACGGTGCTTTTGGTCGAAGACGACGAGACTGTTCGCCCGGTTATCGCCGAAATCTTGCGCACCTTCGGATTCACGGTCACCGCGAAAGATTGCGCTGAAAGCGGCTTTTCATGGATCAGAACCCAAAGCACTCCGCCGAGTCTTTCCATTCTCGATATCCGACTGCCAGGAGAGAGCGGAATTCGCTTAGCTCACAAGCTTTTGGCCCAAGACTCCGACCGCAGAATCGTGCTCATGAGTGGAGACGAACCCCTATCCAGCCTGACAGTCTTCGATGGCCACACCAACGTCCGCTTTTTACGAAAACCCGTCACGATGAGCCGATTGCGCGCTGAGCTTGTGGATTTGGGCTTTGACCTGGCCCAACCAAAAAATAGTTAAACAGCCTCAAGGAGGACCCATGGCAGGCATCGACGAAAGCATCATATTTCGGCCCTTGAACATCGCCATTTTGACGATTTCGGACACCCGTACCTTTGAGACTGACAAGTCTGGAGACACGCTACAAGCGCGGATAGAGACGGCGGGTCACACCCTAAGCGCCAGAGAGATCGTGCCTGACGACCTTGAGGGGCTGGTCGTGAAGCTCCAAGGCCTTATCCAAGACCCAGCCATTGAGGTCGTGATCACCACGGGCGGTACTGGCGTGACGGGTCGGGACATCACCCCCGAGGCGGTGGAGCGTGTGGGCGAAAAGCACATTCCGGGCTTTGGTGAGCTGTTTCGTTGGCTCAGCTACAAGCTCATCGCCACCTCGACCATTCAGTCTCGCGCCACAGCGGTGGTGGCGAATAGCACCTATATTTTCGCACTGCCAGGCTCACCGGGGGCATGCCGCGACGCTTGGGATGGCATCCTTAAAGACCAATTGGATATCCGGCATAAGCCTTGTAATTTCGCCGAGTTGATTCCGCGATTGGGAGAGCGCTAAGCCCAGAGTTGGACGCGCCCCCTTGCAAAAGGATAAGCGCATGCAAATCTTGGAGAGAGCATGACCCATACATCGATTCTGTTGACTTTGGCCCTGACTGCGTGCGGCGGCGACGATGCCAGCAAGAGCGCCACAAAAACGGTGCCCATGAAGCCTGCGACCAGCACAGCATATCAAGCCAAGCAAGACCCAATAGTGGGCCCCAAGATGCCGGCGCTGTTGTTGAGCCAGGCGTGGTTTATGAAAGATGCCCAAGGAAAGTCAAAACCCGGGCCGGCGCGCCTCGAAATTTGGCGAAAAGGGCCAGCAGGATGGAACTTTACGCGGCTCGAAGACCCAGAATCCAACGTCTTCCACAAGGCCATCCTGAGCGACGACGGCTCTATCTTGACCATTGGTGCAATGGGCGCCCACCTCAAGCGCTGGGCTTTTGTGGATGGAAAATGGTCTCAGGACAAGCTCTGGAGCAAGTCATGGGGCGGTAAGTTCGACCGGCTCCGGGACATCGAGATCGGAGATGTCGATGGAGATGGCGCCGACGAGTACGTGATCGCCACCCACGACTTTGGCGTGGTCGCCGTCTTCAACCCCGGGGTTGATGGTGCCGCTCCTGAGATCATCGAACTCGACCAAAAGGCCGACACCTTCGTGCACGAGGTCGAGATCGGAGACATCGATGGAGATGGAACGCTTGAGTTTTTTGTGACCCCCTCAGACCGAAACAAGGCCAACGTCAGCCAGCACGGTGAGGTGGTGATGTACAAGTGGGACGGCAAGACATACGCCCGCACAGTGGTCGACCCGGGCAAAGGCACCCACGCGAAGGAAATTCTGGTCGCGGACATCGATGGTGACGGAAAATCAGAAATCTTCTCGGTCCAAGAGGCCGTGCTGAAAGACAAGAAGATGGTGAAGCCGGTCACGATTCGTCAATACCGCCAAAACAACGAGGGCAGCTTTAGCTTTGAAGAAATCGCCCAGATTGAAGACACCATGACCCGTTTTATTATCGCCGAAGACTTCGATGGTGATGGCAAGCGCGAGCTCATCGCCGCCGCCAAGAAGACGGGCCTTTACCGCATCAATCCCGAGGGTGAAAAATGGACGGTCACCCAATTTGACGCCAAATCATCCAGCTTCGAACACGCGATCGTTGCTGCAGATGTAGACGGTGATGGCCAGAGCGAGTTGTACGTGGCTGCGGACAATCAGCAAGAGCTCAAGCGCTACGACTGGAACCCCAAAACCAAGACCTTCGACAAGACGCTCATCGGTAAGCTTCAGCCGAGCGTGTTCACCTGGAACATCGAGGCCGGACAGCTCTAGTGGCACATTTGGTCGGTGTCATATATCACTGAATGATGGTCCATAAAGCCGTCGTTTTCACAGGTCCGCCAGTATAGCTCGCTTTCGCCACAATCAGGAATTGCCCACACCCACAACTCTACCTCAAAATCTGAGAGCGAAGAATAGTCCACACCATAGGCATCCCAACCATAAAATCCAAAACAACTATCGACCTCCGCTGGGTCCAAGACACCCGGCCCGTCGGAATCCCAAAACTTGGTCTCTGCTCCATCACAGTTGTAGTCCCAACTCGGGACCTCGGACCAACCAGCGTCGGGACCGGGGACCCACTCAGTCACCATATAGGGGTCGGTAAACCAGCCCGACATGCCGGGATGGACATCAGCACGCATGTCGTTGCAGTCACTCCCTACCGATGCAGCCTCGGAATCGTAGGCACAAGTCGTATAGCCGCCTCCAACCCCATATCCATCGCCATCACTGTCTGTGAAGTAGGTGTATAAAGCGAGCCCTTCGTCTACTAATTCGTCGCAGTCATTGTCTTTGCCATCGCAGGCCTCTGGTGCACCAGGGTACGTGCTCGGGTCTGTGTCGTCGCAGTCCTCGCCTTCGTCAAATCCATCGCCGTCGCCATCTCCATCGACAACATCAATCTCATAGCTCCCCGAGGCACCGGCCAAGTCGGCCTCAACCACGACGACGACAGTTTGCCCTTCTTCCATTGTCAGGGTGACCGCCGAGGTGACCCACACCCTACCTCCTGACCCCGTGTGAGTCTCCGACTCCGAGCCATCTTCATCACAAGCCATCTCGGCTTCACAGTCTTCACTCAGGAGGTAAAGCACCGTGCTGAAAAATGACTCATGGGTTTGAAAGCGGAAAGTACCGGCATAAGGTGCCGTCCACAACACGGATGCATCTGAGCGAGAGTCGTCGCCGCATGAATGGTCGTGATCGTCCATTTCGTCTTCGATCAAGCCCTCAGCAATAGGACCCAAACTGGAGATTTCAGAGACGCTGCCAGAGCAGATACAAACAGCGTCTTCGTCGACATCTCCGTCGCAGTCGGTGTCGCGCCCATCGCAGGCCTCATCAAAGCCCGGGCTCACCTCTGCTTCCTCGTCGTCGCAGTCTTCGCTGTTGTCAGCGTAGCCATCGGGCATGGTGCACCCGAGTACACCCGCGCCCAAGACCCCATAACCATCCCCATCGCCGTCGTAATACCAGCGGGTCCGGTCGATGGCGTCGTCGTCGGTGGTGCCATCGCAATCATTGTCCAGGCCGTCACAAATCTCGTCAGCGCCAGGGTGAACCGCTGCATCGTCGTCGTCGCAGTCCGCTGATGCGGGGTAGCCATCGCCGTCGGCGTCGGTGAGGTCTGCGTCGGCGTCGGCGTCGGCGTCGGCGTCGGCGTCGGCATCGGTGTCGGCGTCTGCATCAGCATCAGCGTCTGCGTCTGCGTC
>DBIS01000098.1 GCA_002296975.1 Deltaproteobacteria bacterium UBA796
CTAACCGAGGCTCAAGGCTCAGGCTTGTCTTGTCGGCGCAGGTCACCCGTAGAAGCAAGATGCTTGGGACGCAGCTCGGGGTTTCGGCTATGCTGCCCCAACTTGGGGGGTTGAGGCGATGCTGGTTTTCTTGGGCCTGGTCGGTACATTATTGGCTTCAGATATTGTGATCAACGAAATTATGGTCAACCCTGATGGGGCAGACGCAGAGGCTGAATGGATCGAGCTATACAACCGATCAGCGGCCCCAGTCTCGTTGGCAGGTTGGACCTTATATTGGGGTACCAGCAGCTACGGCGCATCACATGGGTTTGGGTCCGCGACGATTGAGCCCGGCGAGTTTTATGTTTTATCTGGCGAGCTGGTGGGCGGCGGCCATGAGTTGGCGTCGTTCTCGTTTGGAAATGCCGGTTCAAGTGCAGACGCTGTTCAACTGCGTGATGCTGAAGATGCGGTCATCGATACTGTGATCTACGGTGCATCAAACCCCGATGAATGGATCGCAGATGATGGGTTGGTCGCAGACTCCCTCGCGCCCAAACCCGGATCGGGCGTCAGTCTTGCTCGAAGTCCTGACGGCGCCGATAGCGACCTTAGCGCCGACGATTTTGTTTTGCTCGAGATGCCCACAATGGGGCTCAGCAACGACACCATTATCGACGATCCTGAGCCAGATCCCGACCCAGACCCTGACCCAAGTTGGGGCGCATCTTCTTGTGAGGGGGCAGAGATCATCAAACTCAACGAGGTGATGGTCAATCCAGACGCTGAGGGCGGCGACGGCGGTCACGAATGGGTCGAGCTTTTCAATGCTGGCACCACCGCCATCAATCTTGGGGGCTGGTCCATAGAGTCCGGAAAAAGTGGCGGCTATGGCAACGTCATCACCTTTGACGCTTCGGTGAGCTTGAGCGGTGGCGAGTATTTACTGGTGGGTGGCGAGTTTGTCCCCGACACAGATGTTTTCGCAGATTTCGATATGGGCAATGCAGGCTCGAATGCAGACGCGCTTCGCTTGTTGGGTTGTGATGACCTCGTCGCAGACACCCTCATTTATGGGGGCGTGAACGATGATGGCTGGGTGGACGATTTCGGTGAGTTGGCGAGCTCATTGGCACCCAAACCGAGCGAAGGTGCAGCTTTGGCGCGCATTTCAGATGGCTATGACACAGATTATTGTGCTGTGGATTGGGTCGCGGCCGCTGAGCCAACACCCGGAATGGAAAACCCATACACGGAGCCTGTGGAGTGTGTGCCTGGCTCCAGCGACATCAAAATCAATGAGTTTATGGCCAACCCAGATGGCACCGACGGAGATGCCGAGTGGGTGGAGCTGTTCAACACCGGCGACGAGACTGTATCCGTAGATGGATGGAAGATCGCTTGGGGCAAAGGCGGCACCTACTCAGGCGCCAAGGTATTCGGGGTCGGTACCGATATCGAGTCTGGAGGCTATCTGCTGATTGGCGGTGGCTTGGTGGCAGATGTCGATGTGAGCGCCACGATGGATATGGGGAATGCGAGCTCTAATTCCGACGCGCTACAGTTGGTCGACTGTGAAGATCAGGTGCAAGACACGGTGATTTATGGTGGCCCGAATGATGATGGCTGGCTGAATGACGAAGACCTTGTTGCCGAATCTATGGCACCAAAACCCGGTGACGGAAAGGCCATCGCCCGCGCAGTAGACGGCCATGACACCGAGCGGTCGGGAGATGATTTCGTCATCGCGGACAGCCCCTCCCCCGGAGAAGCCAACCCGTATTCCGAGCCTGTGGTTTGCGTGCCGGGTCTGATGGACATCAAGATCAATGAGTTGTTGCCGAACCCAGAAGGCGCAGACGCCGAAAATGAGTTCATCGAGTTGTTCAACCCCTCAGACGAGTCTGTGTCTCTCGACGGCTGGGGTCTGGCTTCTGGGACTTCTTCATGGCCCGGAATCCCCAAGATTATCTTTCCGGGTGGCGTGAGCATTCCCGCCGGGGGCTTCTTTGTCATTGGGGGCCAAGACATCGAAGAGGCCGATTACGGTATGGATGAAGACCCAGATATGTTGGGAAACAGCTCCAAAAACCCAGATGGCGTACGCTTGGTTGACTGTACCGGTGATGTGCAAGACACCGTGCTTTATGGAAAGGCAGGCGAGGCGATCGAAGACTTCGAGTTGCTCGATGACGCAGCGGGCGTGTCGATGGCGTCTATGCCTCGAGATGGCCTGACCGTTGGTCGTATTGTTGACGGCGTCGACACCGATGATAACGCCGCAGACTTTGTGGCCAATATGGCGCCCACGCCAGGCACCGCCAACGCAGAGGCTGGCGTGGGTGGAGGAGAAGCGTGGGATAGTGGTTGTGGCTGCGGAAAGAGTGCAGGCCCGGGCTCAGACGCCCCCCCAGCAGAGGCCAGCACTGTGGGTGCTGCCTTGTTCAGTTTATTTTGGCTGATCGGCTTGCGACGCCGCGACGATTAAGCCGACTTTGGCCCCTGTGGAAAACCGGGTCGCCATATGGATGACTTATGGAGATCCAGTTTAGATCTCGGCTATAAATAGCTATAAAGAGTAATAATATTAGGCCTTTATGGCCATTCTGTTCGGCGCGGCTCAGCTTGTGGAAAACGAGTGAGATGCGCGTTGAAGCCGGTCGTTTACAGCAGCCCCTATCCCCTTTAGTTCAGCCCGCTCGGCGATCAAGAAGTCGACCCCGAGGGCATCTAATCGCCTCAATTCTGCGTACAAGTTTCGGGCATATTCGGCTGGCTTTGTTGCGTTCATCACCGCGACGGTGTGGCCTTTCTCTTCGAGTCGACGCCGATCAGCGTCGGGATCGTTTGAGAGCAGCAATGCCGTCAGGGGCGCGTAGTGACTTTTTAGGGTGCCGGGTGCGATGGTGGCAGAGTCACCGAGGGGCCCAATCAAGGTCTCGATTGCAGCGGCCTCGATGCTTCCATGTCGGAGAATGGCCGGGATGTCTCCGCTGAGATCCACGATGGTGCTTTCGATGCCAATTGTGCATGGGCCGCCATCCAGCACGGCGATATCTTGGCCAAGCTCGTCGATCACATGTGCTGCAGTGGTGGGGCTGATGCGCCCAAACCGATTGGCCGATGGTGCTGCGAGGCCAGTGTTGAGCTTGGTCAGGACCGCCTGAAACAGGGGGTGGCTCGGTTTGCGCAGGCCGATTGTAGAGAGCCCGCCGCTAAGCTCCGAGGGCACATCTTCTTGTTTCGGCAGCACAATGGTGAGTGGCCCGGGCCAAAAGGCTTTGGCCAATATCTCCGCTCGCTCCGAAGATATGGCCCATGGGTCAATGCTGGCATCTCTTGCCAGATGCACGATGACCGGGTGGCCGGCTGGGCGCCCTTTTGCTGCATAGATTTGACGGATGGCCAGTGGGTTTCGGGCATCTCCACCCAGGCCGTAGACCGTCTCTGTGGGCAAGGCCACGATGTCACCACGCATCAGGCGTGCAACGGCTTCATCGATGGATGATATTATAGGCATGGCGTAGATATAACCCTAGAGGGCTAGGGCAAAATCAACACATCGGTGACCATATTTTTGGACAAGCTCGCCCTCAATGTGTCGAGATCATGGTTGTCCATCGCGATGCAGCCCAAGGTCCAATCGGGAGAAGAGCCCCCGCCATGAATCAAGATTTCCCCACCCATTGGGGTGTTTTGAGCGGGCTTTTTACCTAGCTTTAAGGCTTGACTGAGCGCTAAAAAAGTATTTTGGTCGATGCGGCCGTCGGCTTTGGCTGCTTGGGCGTCGGCGGCATTTGGATAATGAATGGCGATGGCCCCGTAAAATGAACTCCAGGGTTTATCGGAACTGCGATACCAGCCTTGTGGGGTTTTTCCGTCGCCTTCGATGCGCTTGTGGCCGAGGGGTGTCGGGCCCAAGCCCATGGACCAGCAGCTTGGCTTGCCCTCTGTGTGAACTAAATTACCAGACGAGAGCCTGAAGACCAGGCGGGCATTTTTGAGCACAACCACAAGAGTCTTGGATTGCAGTCGGGGGTCTTTTGGGTTGGCCCATGTGGGTAAATCGAGTGCGCTCGCCGAGGCTGGGCAGGGCAATATGGGGGCCATACCGAGGCTGGGCGGGGACCATATTGCCCAGATAAGCCATAATTTTATTAAGCTAGCCCTCACCTGAGACCTCTTGGCCATCGGGCAAAACTGGGTGTGACTGCTCATGGGGTCAATCTTAGCGGTGCTAGATGGGATCAACCAGGACAAAAACTGTCCGCTTTGTCCGCAAGTCCTCGTCGCATATTTACCCCAGACGGGCTAGACAGTACGCGGATTAAAGGGATTCGTGGCGCTGTGGTCGCAGGGGCTGGGCGCGCTATTCTCAAGAAAGAAATTGGAGCATTTATGACTGTCAACAAAGCCATTCTCGTTGGAAACCTCGGACAAGACCCAGAAGTAAGGGCGACTGGCGGCGGCACGCCTGTGGCCACTTTGCGGGTTGCCACTTCTGATCGTCGAAAAGATCGTGAAGGCAACTGGACCGATCACACCGAGTGGCACACTGTGGTGGTCTTCGGGCGCCAAGCTGAAAATGTTGGCAAGTACTGCCGGAAAGGCAAGCAGTTGTACATTGAGGGCCGCATCCAGACCCGAAAATGGCAAGACAAAGATGGTCGCGATCGCTACAACACTGAGGTCGTCGCGGATACGGTTCGTTTTCTGGGTGGTCGAAATGAAGGCGGCGGTGGCGGAAGCTACGGCGGTGGCGGTGGCGGTGGCAACCAAGGCGGTGGCAACCAAGGTGGCGGCAGCCAAGGTGGCGGCAACCAAGGTGGCGGCGACCAAGGTGGCGGCGACGACATGCCATACCGTGACACAGAGATCCCCTTTTAGGCTGCTGGTCGGTGTAGACTTGGCCCCATGAGTCAAGTACGCATTCATGAAATGTTGACCTTCGCGGTCAAGCACAAGGCTTCGGACATACATCTCTCGGCCGGAGAGGTGCCGAGCGTGCGCATCGATGGTGATGTTCGACGTTTAGATCTGGACGTTTTGAGCCAAGATGATGCACGTCGTCTCGCCTATTCGATCATGAACGAGAAGCAAAAGTCCCGTTTTGAAGAGGACTTTGAGGTCGACTTTTCGATTGGCTTACAGGGTGCGGCCCGATTCCGAGTCAACGTATTTACGCATTCCCGCGGGGTGGGTTTGGTTTTGCGCCAGATTCCCAACCGCGTGTTGACCCTTGAGGAGGTTGGGGCCCCCCCGATCTTTCACCAGATTGCAGGCTATCGTAAGGGCTTGGTTTTGGTCACTGGCCCCACAGGCTCTGGCAAGTCCACTTCTCTGGCTGCAATTATTGACCACATCAATAAAAATCGTGCCGAGCATATTCTCACCATCGAAGACCCCATCGAGTATTTGCACATTGACGACAAGTCTCGTATTTCGCAGCGCGAAGTGGGCTCAGATACTGCCAGTTACCAACTGGCTTTGCGACACGTGGTCCGCCAAAGCCCGGATGTGATCTTAATCGGTGAAATGAGAGATGCTGAGAGCATCCAAGTCGCCATCGCAGCGGCGCTTACCGGCCACCTGGTGCTCACGACGCTGCACACCATAGACTCCACCCAAACCTTGCAGCGTATTTTAAATTATTTCCCTTCACACCTACGCTCTCAGGTCGCGATGGACCTCAGCCAGTGTTTGCAGGGAATCGTCTGTCAACGTTTGGTTCCACGGGCCGATGGATCGGGCCGCGCGTTGGTGGCTGAAATCATGCATTGCACCCCGCCAGTGTCCCGGTTGCTTCGGGATGTTCGGGTGGACGAGCTGCAAGACTTAATGCGCGCTTCACGGCACCCCGGCTTGGTCACATTCAATCAGGCCTTATTGCACTTGTTTCATGAGGGTACGATTACCTTTGAGGTTGGAATGGCCTACGCCTCCAATTCAGATGAGTTCTCGCTGAGCGCCAAAGGCATGGCCACAGGGGTTTATGGGCTCAACGCCAGCAGTAGCGTTGAAGATGTCGGCATGGATATGCGGGGCTTATTGCATATGGCCATCCATAAGGAGGCTTCAGATCTTCACCTTACGGCGGGCCGCCCGCCCATTGTTCGGGTTTTGGGGGAACTGGAACCAGTGGGTTCGATGCCGCTCTCCGACGGCGATATGCGGACGCTTCTTTTCTCGATCATGTCAGACCGCCAGCAGACCACCTACGAGTTGGACAGAGAGCTAGACTTCGCCCTTGCACTTGATGACGGACGCCGGTTTCGAGTCAATGCCTACTACCAAAAAGGACGAATGGCGGCGGCGCTCAGGGCCATCCCGAGTGCCATTCCAGATGCCAAGTCCTTGGGCTTACCCAAAAGTGTTCTCGACCTTGGTGCAGCCCCTCAGGGATTGCTCTTGGTTGTGGGGCCAACCGGATCTGGCAAGAGCACAACGCTGGCTTGTTTGGTCGACCGGATCAACCAAACTCGCAAGTGCCGCATCATCACCATCGAGGATCCAGTCGAGTACTCACACGAGTCCCAGCTTGCGACCGTTGACCAGCGTGAGTTGTTCGCCGATACCCACAGCTTTTCGGCAGCCCTCAAGTTTATTCTCCGTCAAGACCCGGATGTGATCTTGGTTGGGGAGATGCGCGACTTTGAGACCATCTCGGCGGTCCTTACTGCGGCGGAGACTGGCCACCTTGTCTTGGCCACCATGCACAGCAACGACGCCATACAAGCCATCGACCGCATCGTGGATGTTTTCCAGTCACATCAACAAGGACAAGCGAGGGCTCAGCTGTCCTCGAGTCTCCTGGGGGTGGTTTCTCAGCGATTATTGCCTCGAAAAGGGGGTGGGCTTGTGCCCGCTTTTGAGATGATGGTGGCAAACCCAGCGATTCGAAACCTCATCCGCGAGGCGAAGATGCACCAGGCTAGGGGTACGATGGAGACCAGTCGACGTGACGGAATGTGCACCATGGATATGGCGCTCAAGGCCCTGTATGAGTCGGGGCAGGTCGAATATGAGGATGCGATTCGGTACTTGGACAACCCCAGAGCCATCATGAAGGTCTAAGGCCATG